>JASFHE010000288.1:0-8064 GCA_050123415.1 Desulfobacteraceae bacterium
GGAAATTGACGCCCCCCTGGAGTTTAAAAAAAGATAGGGGACATTTTTTCCTTTAATCAGGGCCGGCCGCCCGTATGCCATATAGAGTTTAATGGCATCCCTTGCCTTGTCTCCCATAGGGACGAGTCTTTCCTTGGAACCTTTTCCTATAGTTCTTACAAATCCCGGATCCAGGTTGACATTAACAAGATAAAGACCAACAAGTTCTGATACCCTTAACCCTGTTGCGTAAAGAAGCTCAAGCATTGCGCAGTCTCTCTGCCCAAGGTTTGTAGTATTGTCAGGAACCGCAAGCAGTTGTTCCACTTCATCATTACTCAGGATTCCGGGTAACCTGCCGGGAAGCTTAATGGGCTCAAGCAGTCTGGCCGGATTGTCAGTTAACCTGCCCTCACTTATAAGAAACCTGTAGAACATCTTTATTGATGAAAGGTTCCTGGCAATGGTCCTTGCCGAGTATGCATTACTCTTTTTTAAAGAAGCAAGATATCCGGCAATATCTTCCCTGCCAACAAGGAGAGGTTGTTTTCTTTTTTTTTCGAGATAATTAAAATATTTTATCAGGTCGCTGCTGTATGAAGAAACAGTATTTTCCGAAAGCCCCCGTTCGATCCTCAGATGGCTTATAAACTGATCAAGGAGTTTGTTGCTGTCTGTTTCCTGCTGTTTCATCTTGATGGGCACCTAAAAATCATAATATTTGTCATTTTTCGTTAATATTTGGGGGCCGTTTTTTTCTATGGCAATCATTTCTTCAAGACGTACACCGCCTTTGCCCGGTAGATATATACCGGGTTCAACTGTTACGACCATTCCTTCTTCCAGCGTTACAGGATCTCTCGGGCTGAGCCTGGGGGCTTCATGTGTAGCGAGCCCCACACCATGGCCAAGAGAATGTCCGAAATATTTCCCGTAGCCTGCTTTTTTTATTATATCCCTTGCCACGGAATCCGGCTTTGTGCTTATCTCACCCGGGCGCACATATTCAAGAGCAGCGAGCTGCGCCTCCCTGACTATTTCATAGATCTCCTTTATTTTTTTATCAGGAGTACCCATAAAAATTGTCCTTGTCATGTCACAACAGTAACCGTCTACCTTTAGACCCACATCAAATATTATATGATCCCTTTTTTTGATTTTCCTGTCCGTAGGGACCGCATGGGGCAGGGCCGCATTGGGACCTGAAGCGACGATCGAGTCAAATGCCATACCTTCTGCTCCCGCTTCAAAGGAAAAGGCCTCAATCCTTCGGGCTATCTCCTTTTCGGCCTGTCCGGGTTCCAGTGTATCAAGAACCCTGTTCAGTACCTTTGACATCATGTCAGAGGCCCTTTTCATAAGGGATATTTCTGTGTCATCCTTTATCTCCCTCGTTTTTTCAATAAGATCATTTAAGGGCTTCATCTTTACAGGAGAAGGGAGTTTTTTAAGTTTTGAGGCCAACTGCTTATGGAGATTCCATGTAACATGGTCTCCTTCAAATCCCAGACATTTCCCCTTTGCCTTTTCCACCTGCCTTAAAAGTTCATCCTGAAAAGTCCCTTTTTGTGTGACAATCCTGAAATCAACAGCCTCATTTTCCGCCTCAACAGTATACCTTGAGTCGGTAATTAAAATTGCTTTTTTACCTGTAATAAACAGCGATCCAGAGGATTCATTCAACTGGGTATCAGCGGCCCTGAATCCTGACAGGTATCTCCTGTTTTCAGGCTGTACTATCCACAGCATGTCAGGTGTTTTATCCTTTATTTTTTTTCTTAAGTTTTTTAACCTGTTTTTATATGGAGAATTCTTCATTTTTTTCCTCTGCTGAAGTTTAAGGCATGAAACGGTTTTTATATCTGCTCTAGTAACTGGCATTAGATTGTAAGTAATTGAGAGAAATTATTATGTCAAGCTTTGTTGACATATATACAATCCCTTGCTAAACATAGCAGCGTGATTTACATAACCTGATCAACGCTCCGGTCTTTAGCGTAGTAACTTCACTATTTCACCAATTAGTTTACAGTATATAAACCGGCTAACAAAAATCAGGTAAAAAATAACCAGTTTTACAGAAAGATTCATTGCTTCATGTCTGAAGGTAAAATCATAGAATATATCGAGCAGGGGAAATTGCTATGTGCGCTTTGCCTCCAGGATAAGGGGACGAGACTGCATCTGCTTACCCCCTTAAACCGGCTTGTCAATCTGCCCTTAAAACGCGCGGCATACACGTCTCCTTCCCATATCTCAATGGACCGCCCCAGGGAGGAATTACTCAACAGGCTCAGGGAAGTGGACTCAAAGAGAGCAAGTCTGAAAGAGGAAATTGAGGTAAAGGAACTCTGGGAGCTGATAAAAGATGAGAATGAAAGTTACAATTACAAATATCTCGCACAGCTCTGTTTTGGTGAGGAAGTAACTGATGACCATATATCAGCGCTTATAAGAGCCCTCTTTGATGACAAATTCTATTTCAAGATGAAAGACGGCCAGTTCATTCCCAATCCCGAAGAAAAGATAGAACTGATAATAAAGCAGCAGGAAGAAGAGGCTAAAAAGGAAGAAAAG
The DNA here is from genome assembly GCA_050123415.1 of Desulfobacteraceae bacterium. Classification (GTDB taxonomy): domain Bacteria; phylum Desulfobacterota; class DSM-4660; order Desulfatiglandales; family HGW-15; genus JAAZBV01. The sequence goes on from JASFHE010000288.1 coordinate 2,557, forward strand.
CTGGCAGCCGGGAGTGACTGGCTTAAAAAAACCTTAAAGGAAGGCGACATCTCCCCTGAGACCAGCGATCAGGCTGTTGTCGATACACTCATTGATCTTGCGATACATGGTAAAGATGCTAATGAATACAAATTCGGCAGGGAATTACTTGAGAGAGCCGACATTACCAGTATTGACGAGGCCAGACTGATACTTGTCAAACTTGGAATATGGGAAAAGGATGAACCTCTTGACCTTATCCGTTACAATATAAAACAGCGCTTCAGCGATGAGCAGCTTGATGAGGCTGGTGAACTGAATACAAAGGTCATCAGCAGAACCGGGTATGAGGATTTATGTCACCTGAATGTCTTTACAATTGACGGTGCTGATACCCTGGATTTTGATGACGCATTGAGCGTTGACTTTCAGGATGATTTTATCCAGGTGGGTATTCATATCACGGATGTCTCATCCGTGGTGGACCCGGGCAGTACCATTGAAAATGAGGCCCTTTTAAGAGGGTCCTCACTCTATCTGCCGAGAAGACAGATTCCAATGTTTCCCCCTGAACTGTCACACGACAGATTAAGCCTGAAAAAAGATACAGAACGCCAGGCCCTCTCGCTTCTTGTTAATTTTGACATGAATGGTGATATTTTTGACTACAGGTTTGTCCCTAGCATCATCAGGGTAAAGGATCAGCTTACCTATGATCAGGTAAACACCATATATGAATCGGAAAACGATACTATTTACCACCATCTTTTCAGGCTTGCCCAGAAAAGGAAAAGGTACAGGGTTGAACAGGGCGCATTAATCCTTTCGCTGCCCGAATTAAACATCTCGGTTGATAAAAATTCTTCTATCAATATCAGGCTTGTAAGCCAGGAGACCGTGTCACGCACTATAGTAGCTGAAATGATGATCCTTTATAACTGGCTTGCAGCAAGGTTCTGCCGTGATAATCATATTCCCACAATATACCGGGGGCAGAAGGAGCCCAGTGAAAAACTGCCTCTTGAGGATGCCGGATATGTCTATTATGTATTCAGGCAGAGAAGAAAACTGTATCCCCTTATCATTGACGTGGAACCCCGTCCCCATGCAGGCCTTGGCCTTGACAGCTATATTAATGTTACTTCTCCTATAAGGAGATTCTTTGACCTGGTAAGCCAGCGCCAGATGCTGAACTTTATATTCAAAGGCGTTCCTTTTTATAACAGGGAGGAACTCGAAAAGATCAGGATACAGGTAACAACATCACTCAAGGATCTCAACATGGCAAGGAGAAACCGTCAGAATTACTGGATTAACAGGTACCTTGAGAAACAGACAGGTAAAACTTTTACGGCCATAGTCCTTGATGTGCTGAAGAGCAGATACAGGATTATTCTGACCGATTTTTATATTTCAGTAGAAATGAAACGTGAAAAGGACAGCAAGCTTATATCCGGGAACCAGATAAAAGTAAGGGTAATCAAAGCTGACGCGTGGAATGATACACTGAAACTGGAATATGTTAAGGATTGACGGGATCCATCGGGCAGTTATATTTCCAGATCAACAATTATTTTGGCTATGTTAAGCCTGCCTTTTCTGATATTAACCTCATTACGCCGGGCTTTGCACAATTCGCCTGCAACTCCTGTCTCTCCGGTTCTTATCCTGTGCCCGTTTATCTCCAGGTGGACTCCATCACTATTAACAAGGTTTGTCGCAACCGCTTCCAGCAGGATATTGTCCTTTGATGACAGGGAAACTGATTCATTCGGCCTCAGCAGGACATACCGCCTGTCAACCTTTAAAACCAGATAGTCCATTCTGGGCTGCATAAGCCTGACATTCAGATTCCCGATTTCTTTTTTATCCTTTGTTACCACAATTTTATATTTGTTGCCCTTATCATCCCTTGAATATCTTTTAAGAAGATCCTTTCCCGTATCTATATCGTAACCCCTGTCTTCACCTGTGTTATTCACCCGGTCACCTACAAACCCCTTGAAATTGACAGTACAGCTTCTAAGGGACCTGGGAAAGACATCCACAATCTTTAAAATATCACCCTTAACAACATCACATGTGCCCCCTTCCGGGAAGAGCGTCTCTCTGCCATTCATATCAATAGAAAAGTAATCAATTTTTTCAGGAACAGAGATTGTTGAAGTCCTGTTTGAACGCGACATCTGTCTTTCACCAACCATTATCGGGATAGATCCGAATTTTTCATTATCCTTCCTTACGATCATTACAGTGTCTTTGAGTATTGTTATGTCTTTCCGGTAATCATTGAGGTCTCCATATCCCAGGATATCAAGGCTCAGGCCCCTTTCATAATTGGATTCTATGTGAGAGATATTTATCGTATCACCTTTTGAAACATTCAGCCTTTCACCTTTTTTAACCACAATCGGGATTTCACTATTTACAGATACAACCAGGTATTTCAATGAAGGGGCGTCCAGCGTAAATCCCGGAGAGTGGGGGACAATACCGAATTCTTCCATAAAGGCGTTAATAACCAGATTATGGAATAATACCTTGAGGTCGATTGTCGGGAGAAACTTTGATGTCTCAACTCCAAAGGCGGGAATATGGTGCACATTAAGGGCATAGTATGTGGCAGATTTTCTCTGCTCCTTATGGGAACTGTCTGTCGCGCTTGTGCGTGTGTTCATGAAATGAAATTTATACAGATCACTTGTTATATGCGGATTTACCTTGGTAAGGACCTTTTGCACGATATCCCCCAGGTGAATAATCCTGTCGGTTCCCGGTATGCTAAAAGTCTCACAATCGGCAATAATGGACTGCCCGAACCGTGAAGGATTACGCCACTTGCTTATATAGGTCGGATGGAAGTATCCCGACCCGTCATGCAGGTTCAACAGATAATCACTTTCACTTATAAGCTTTTTCAATATGGTAACTATCTTGTCTTCCATACTGCGGGAGTTGTCCTCATGGGTAAACTTCCTGTTCATGTCCCCGTTGGGGCCCCTGTCATTCATAATAATAGAATAAAAATTTGCCCGTGGAACAACTATCAGGTTTCCTTTTTTAAGTTTCATGTCAGCATATGAGTCAGCCGACAAAAAACCGCCGGGCTCGTTTCCCTGAATCCCGCCGATGAGCATCAGTGTTTTTCCCGGTTCTGTTCCGTAAATCTTGTAGATATTCAGTTCATATGCGGTGTTCTGGAAATAGACAGTATGCTCTCTCTGTGCAAAGACATTTGACGGAAAAATGACGGTGAGTACCATAAAAAGAAAAATGCACTGATAATAATATCTTTTAACTTGGGTCATTTGCGGATTCATCTGTGACCGGGAACTCCTTTTCAAGGATTTTCTGACCTGATCGATCATAAACTATAATCCTTATAAAAGAAGGCCGTTCGGAATCAGGATTTGTTTTGTATTTTCGTTGATATGGCCTGAATCTCTGTATTAAGAATTGCTGGCCATGTTTATAATCTACGGGAAATCCATCTGAGAGTTTATTGTAGGGATTGTTCCATTCAGCCGGGCATTCTTTATTTTTATCCATCACAATTATATGGACATACCCTTCAGCAATATTTTGTTCTGCCTGTTTGTTTGCCAGTTTAAAGTTAAGAGTCAACTCGGAATCAGTTCTCTGGTAACTTATATCCTTTACCTCCATGGAATCTTTAACATCTTTTTTGGCGACCGTATCCTGGCTTTTTGTCTCGTCCGGAATATTTACCTTTGGGCTGTCAGGCTCAGGGGCTTTTTTGGCGGCCGCACCTGAATCCGCCTTTTCTTCCATTTCCCCGGGAGCAGGTTTCTTACTTTTCGTCTCGCGGGGAACACTCACTTTAGCGCTTTTCGGGGCTGGTGCTTTTTTTACGCCAGTACCCGTATCTTCTTTTCCTTCGGTTCCCTCCCGGGTATTATTATAGAAGTCTTCCAGCCCTTTGATATAAAGTTTATTCTTATCCAGGATCTTTGTCTTATCACTGAGTTCAGCTTCAAGTTTCTCAAGGTTAATGGACTGGGTTTTATGTGTGGCATACAAATCAAAGTACAGATAGAATATGAGAAGAGATACCACGATATATACGGAAAAGAAGACAAGTGTGTAGGATATCACCTTTCGGGAAATTTTAAATGAGCGCATTTTACCCACGCTCCCGATCAGCATTATTGTTAATTCTTTGCTGTCAAGGGATCTATCTTTAACCGGAGGGGTTTCTACCGGGTCCGGCGCCAGCTCTCTTCCATTATCTTCCAATCTTTTCCTTTCCTTACAAGAAGAATCTTCTTCTTGCCTTTATCTCTGTACCCATCGGCCCTGTATCTCTGGGTAAAGCTTACTCTTGCTTTTTTCTCTGATGCCAGGGACTGAATTTTTATATTACTGATTTCAACATTGATTTTATCATATTTGTCATTCAGCCTTCGCCTGTGCTTCTCCCAGGCGTCCAGGTCCATGCCCCGTGACTTGAAATTCTTATCATAGCACGAAATATAACCGGATATATCTTTTTTTTCCCAGGCATCCTTCCAGGAAGACAGAAAATCCTTAATTTCATCCTTGCTTAAGCCGGAAGACTTTTTTGCTATCTTTGCCTTATCATAGCCAGCGAATGTCTCGGCAATGATCTTCCATTCCGTGCTGTTCTGAGTCAGGTATAATTTTTTGGTTCCCAGGCTGTCAAAACCCGAAGTCCGATAATCCTGTTCAAATGATGCTATTATTACTCCATCATGTGAAAACAGGTTAAGATCATTTACATCAACCTCGATTCTGTTGTATTTTTTTGCAAGCCGTTTCTTGTAGGCTTTCCATTTTTCCCAGTCTTTCCAGCCTGATTTAAACTTTCGGCTGTAAAAAGACATATATTTATTGATATCCTTACCTTCCCATGAGCTTCGCCATGATTCTACTATATCGGCAATGTTTCTTTTTTGATCCTCGTTCATGCCTTCGGGCACCAGTTCAATCTCCGAGCCTATTATAACCGGGGTATCAAAAAGACTGACTATATCAGCCAGTTCTTCAATATCGCTGTTCTTCAGTGCAACACAGCCATTTGTATCCTTTGGTATAAGATCCTTATTTGTTCCGTGAAACCAGATACCGTACCCTCCCCTTCCATTCCTTTTGTCTATAATATTGGGGTAGTCAAGAGGAAGGGCCATAGTCCCGTAAATTGGCGCGAGATATCTGTCTTCATAGGATTTTATAAAATAATATATTCCTTCCGGTGTTTTCCTGTCATTCCTTTTCTGCTTGCGCCCGCCATTTTCACCGGTAGAGCAGTCATATACCCTGTAAGGGCTATAAAGATCATCCCTTTTATAAATAAATACCTTCTGTCTGGATTTATCAACAAGCACAGCATATTCGGGCCCGCTGTTCCAGTCCAGAAGACATGCAGGAACAAGCTTTTTTGCATTGATCGGTTGCTTTACCTTATCCGCGAATGACGGCCTTAATATGAACAGGATAATTATTAAAAAGAGAAGGAAGACTGATTTTTTCTGTATTCCAAGAGTAAAT
>JASFHE010000289.1:0-8060 GCA_050123415.1 Desulfobacteraceae bacterium
GAAGGATTCTTTGTCGTATCATCTCTTTTAACCTCGTTGGTTTGATTTGTGTTTCTTAGGTGTTACACATAGCTACCTAATCCAACGAGGTTTTTCAATCCTTACTTCCTTCTTTTACTCTTTAATCGCGGTTCTTGGGGAAAAAAATTAAAAATCCTTTTCTGTCAGGGCCAGAAAAGAACATAAAAGAATTGGAACTACCAGAATTCCGCCCTTTGCTAAAATTCTAACATTTATTCCTCCATTTATTCCGCTACTCTTTTTTCCTTTTCATCCTCAACAATCTCAGGGACTCCGTCAAAATCCAGGTCCTTTTTTCTCAACACAATTGCTTCCGATTCATCGTATTCTTTTCAATTTTTTCAAGTTCAGATGCAGAAATTGAAAAATAAAATAGAAATATCAACAGTGTCATGACCGGAATGCCATATCTGTATACTCTTATTAGACTATTCTTTTTATAGGCGGCTTGTATAACAATCAGGTGGTTTCAAAAATAATTTTCAGTTGGAGGGGAACATCCCGGTCAAAGAACCTTCTTGGTGGCTTTGGAAATGGAGAAGCTTCCCGGACGGCCTGAAGAGCAGCTTTATTAAGTAGATCGTGCCTGCACGGCTCAATAATCAGAATATCCTTAACTATTCCGCTGAGCCCTATTATAAATTGAACAGTGACCCTTCCCTCCTTCTGCATCGCCCTTGCCTGTTCCGGATATTTTTTTACGGATTCTATCCTGAGAGTTACCATCTCCATGTAATCCTTTTGAGAGCCAAACTCCACATCATTACCCAGATAATCCGTAATCCTGTAGTTTCCAACGCCTCCTGTCAGGCATGGATCAACAGCGGGAACGGATATGCCTTCCATGAGTCCTTCGGAATAATAATTAGCAGGATCAATCTTTATCTGTTTAACCGGCATAGCAGGCTGGATCACCCGGATCCTTTTTACCTCCTGGAGGACCTCAGGTGTTTTTGGTCTGGGCCTGGGGATTGACCTGGTTTCAGGCTTTGACACATCGGTCATGATAAGTTCAATATAGGAAAACACCCTGGAATTTAATAATCCTGAAATTTGCAAATAAAAAATAAAATGAATTCCAATGGAAATTAAAATAAGCCCAAGTAGTAGCTTGTTAGGTTTTTTCATTTCTTTTACTGCCGTATACATCTTTATTTCGTTATATCAAACAGGTTATATTTTATATAACAAGCGGCAATAAAAATCCATGTCCTTTTATCAAACCATAGAATTGCATCGAGTTAACCAATTCTCTGAAAATACTTTCCAATAAAAATACTATCTACAAGCTAACACCAAAGGTAATGCTGAACATTGGGAAACAATACATTCTCTGGTTTTTTAATCCAAGATGTAAGAAGAGTTTTTTAAAAAAGCAATGTTTTCTACCGTTGTTTGTCTTTTGTTCTGGCGCAAGTTCAAAAGGAATAGATATTTCCATCTTTCAGTGTCGTGTCATGCGTCAACTGTTATCTCGACCGACATATAAAACAGACTCGCCCCTTATCTCAGCGGAACAACCGTTTTGATTCTATTTTTTCCAATATCAAAAGATACAATCCTGACATCAATATCAAACACAACCTTTAGATTGTATTCTGTCAGTACATCATGTGTACTGCCCATTATACCGTTTTTGCCATTGCCCATAAGAAGCGTTTTATTGCAAATTGAAAGGGCATGGTCCGGGAAATGGGTTGTCATGATAACTGCGAGATTTTTCTCCCTGGATAATGTATCCAATATTTTAAGAATGACATTTTGATTTTTAAAATCCAGATGGGAAGTCGGTTCATCAAGTAAAAGTACAACCGGTTCCGCCGTCAATGCCCTTGCGATTAAGACAAGCTGGGCTTCACCACCGCTGATACATGTATAGGGTTTATCCACCAAATGAGATATGCCCAGACTTTCAATTACATCCCCTGCTATCTTAATATCTTTTCTCGAAGGAGAACTAAATGTTCCCAGGTGCGGCGCTCTACCCATAAGAACCATTTCGAAGACAGTATAAGGAAACGTCCCATCCTGTTTCTGTGGTACATAGCCTATTTTTTTCCCGATATCATTTATTTTTAACGTACGAAGATTTTTCCCCCCAATGTAGATATCCCCTGTTCTGAGCCGGAATAAACCATTCAGGCACTTGAGCAAGGTTGTTTTACCACAGCCATTCGGCCCTAAGATGCTCAGTATCTCACCTTTATTCAGAGAAAAACTTGTATTTTCAAATATCTTATCTGTCCCATGATAGCAGAACGCCGCATTATTCATTTCAATAATCATGCCCAATTCCCGCCTGTCCGCCTCAAAAAATATGCAAAAAACGGCGCACCGATGATCGCAGTGAGAATGCTAAGAGGAATCTCTCCTGCCGTTGCAGTCCTGGCTATACTATCAATGATAAGAAGGGAAAGGGCTCCTATGGAAACGCAGGCAGGCAATAAACTCTTATGGTCGGGACCCACCAGCATTCTTGCTATATGCGGGATGACCAGGCCGATCCATCCCACAATCCCACACAGGGAGACCGAGGCAGCAGTAATAATCGTGGCTGCCATAATAAGCATGCTTTTCAGCCATTTGGTGTTAATGCCCAGTGATCGGGCTTCCTCTTCGCCCAAAGATAAGATATTGATTTTCCACCTAACTGACAGAAGTATGGCACAGCCGATCAGAATCGGCGGTGCTCCCCATATGATATCCTTATAGGATGCCCCGGCCATGCTTCCCAAAAGCCAGTATACGATGGCAGGTAACTGGTCTTCCGGATCGGCGACATATTTTACAAATCCGATAAGAGCAGAAAAAAAAGATCCGATTATCACTCCGAACAGTACAAGCATCAGGAGAGATGTTTCTGTTTTGCGTCTGCTGACGATGTATACGCCCAATACGGCGATAATTCCGAACCCAAATGCAAGTGATTGGATAACGATTATTTTTCCTGACAACAATATACCGAGGCACGCGCCGAATCCGGCACCGGCGGAGACTCCGAGTATATCGGGACTCACCATAGGATTTCGGAAGAGACCCTGAAATGACGCACCGGCAACAGTCAATCCCGAACCCACCATCATTGCCAGCAACACCCGCGGGAGTCTTATCTTAAGGACGATTAATTCTTCGATATCGGTCCAGGTCGGAGCGATGGGGAAGATATTAGACATAAGGATGTTAAATCCGGTTCCCGGAGATATCGTGTACCTTCCGACACTAATGGAAAGAAAAAAAGCCGCAATCGGCAGTAAAACCAAAATAAGTGTCGCTACCCTTCTCCTCCCTTTTTTTATTGTCATAAATCCTGCCTTTTTGTCGTTTATCCAGATTCACGCACAAGATACAGTATTTTATCAATCTCCTCATTAGATAGATCATAGTTGTAAAACCATGAGTAATGATTCCTTATTTCTTCTTTGATGTCGTAATCGCTAAAAAGTCCGGGGTGGTTTATCTGTGCCATCCACTTCAGCATGAGAGAGGCGTCTGCGCTTGGTGCGTACCACCTGTATATACCCGACGGGACTTTATATACTCTCTTTTCTTTTACGGCCTTTATCTTGCTCCAGTCCTGCCCTTTTACGGTATTCCGAATGAGTTCCTCCGGCAATGTTCTCGAAAAGTTGGTTATATAGATTATATCGGGATTCCATTTATATATCTGCTCCATATTTACAGTGGACATACCCGTTATATCCTGTGATACATTTACACCTCCCGTGGCCTCCAGCCAAAACTGGGCAAAACTGTTTGTGCCGTTGACATCTATTTTCTTGGCGTTGTGATGGAATAAGATGAGGGCTTTAGTTTTTTTTTCCTGAGGTATTTTGCGGACTCTGGAATGGATCATCTCCATTGTCTTTTCGTCAAGAGCGACCAAATCCGATACACGTGACTCTTTGTTAAAAATCTGTCCCAGCAGCCCTGCCCATAGATGCAGGGATTCCAGGGCATTTCCGCCTTTTACGAGGTAGATTCCGACTGTGGGAATGCCGACCGCATCGAATTGCTCTATTTTCTTGAGGTCCAGCCCTCCATAGAAAACGAGGTCCGGCCTTAATTTAAGCACGGTTTCCACATTTACGTCCGTACTGTTGACAAAATTTGTTGATGCATCCATTAGTTTAGGCGCCAATATATTCAGCATTGAAAAATCCACACTGAGTTTATTTCTGGTGACCCCCACAACGTTGTCAGTGGAACCGGTAATCGCATAATAGATTGACGGCAGGGGCAGGGATGCTATAACCACTCTGTCAATTTTTTTGGGGATCTTCACAATCCTTCCGTTTTGTTTTATTACTGTTCTGAAGTCGGTATCCGGATTTGCTCCTTTTTTTTGTGCCTGGTCCGCTGTAGTTGATTGCACCTGATGATTTTGCCCACAAACATAATCAGGCGCCAGTGCTGCCGCCAAAAGGATGAGCACGATTGTTAAAACTAAATGTGTCTCTGTATGATTGCTTTTCATTTCAACCAATCTTTCAACTCCCGTTCAAAATAACGCGCCCCCTCTTTACCGATATAATCTATATCGCTATCCCAGTGGATTCGGCTGGAAACCGCAAAGTGAGGGAAGGCGATAAATCGACTGTTTCCGGATGATGCTGTCAGGTCGCTATAGAGCGGATCGCCGACAACAACATCATAGTGATGTTTGTCTATAAGGTCGGTCAGATCGCTTTCTTCCGTAAGACAACTGTCATTCTGTTCACTGATGTTCTCCACCATCCCGAAAAAGGATGCCACATCCACTTCGGCAATACCCATATCCGCGCGCAGGCAATTCCGGATGGCATTACTCATCAACTGCTCTCCAAGTACAAGAGCTGTTTTGCCGTTTCCATCGGACAGATGCTCCTCAGCATGAGGAATCGGCTTTGATTTACTGTCGAGATCAAGCAATGAACAAATCTTTCCGATAAATTCAGCAGTGGGCCCATGGCCGATGGGAACTCCGGCGAAATAGGGTATGCCATACTCACGTTCCATATATCGCGCGGCTTCAAGACCTGCATGGGATACCACGATATTCAATCCTGCCTGAGCCGATTGTGCGATATCATCGAGTGTGGAGCCCATTGCCCAGCATGAAAGTATACTGCAACCGGCATGGGTTAACAAAGCAGCCAGTTTTTTAATATGTCGGCTGTTTCCCATATCGAGAGGAGTTGCCCCGATAATGTTGACCCCGGACTCAATTCGGGATGAAGCAGGCTTCACAAAACGTTGCGCTATCTCCAGAAGCGCCATGGATACCCCTATGTCATAATAATCCATGCCTTTTGTATCGAACGTTAGTACCGGAAGGTTCATCTTTCTCGAAAGAATCCGGGCCAGCGCCTCATAGTCAGTTCCGATAACCATTGGTGAAGGAGTTCCTATGATGGCGACAAATTGCCGTTTCTTAATTTGTATGGCATTTTCAAGTTTCCGGAGCAGCTTCTCGTCATCCCCCAGGACCGCGTCAATTTCCCTAAGCTCGGAGCTAAAAAAAGTACATGTACTGCCATACCAGCGCGGTTCGTCATAGCCGGTGAAGTTCACCGAACAGCCGCCGCCATCGAGGATTACGACAAACCCGCCTAATTCAAATAATGTCGAGCATACACCTGAATAATCGGAGGCAAAGGGAGGTAATAGTTTATATAATCCTTTCATTTTTTTCGCTCCTTATATGATCCTTCCGTAAGCAAATAACTGTTCCCGGTGACTCACTGGATTTTCCAGCGCCTTTGTGATTTCCTGAAAGAGATATGAGATGCTCCGATACCCGAATGTCTGTTTATCGGGAAGCAGCGGCGCCGTCTTTGCGCCAGAGCAGAAATATCCCGCATCAAATCCCAACGCCACATCAACGGTCAATTTTTGTTCAATAAAATCCACCATAGAAGGGTGAATATTGGTAAATACTTTAATATCCGTATTATGCTGCTTAAGCCATCTGATATGCTCATTGTCACACTCGAGTACCCGGTCGGCAAAAATGTAACGCACATCAAAATCGAATTCGGTCAGGGCCCGGGCAAGTTCGAAGGAACTCCCGTTCACGGATGAGCCGACCGCCACAGTCAGATGCCCCAATTTTCTTCGATATTCCGCAGCAACCGACCTTGCCTCTTCATGAAACTCCCTGGTGTCCAGCTGCACGTCAAGAAATTCCTCCAATGTGCCGTATGCCTTGGCAATGGCATTGAGGCCGTAAGAAAACGGTGCGAAACAATGGGGGATACCGAGTTTTTTCTCCATATGCTGTACGGCCATACAGCCATTCGGCATAATCAGGATGTTATGTGTTGAACGACTCATTTCCCGGAATTCGTCCAGCGTGGAACAGTCTGCTATGTGCCTTATTTTACCGAATCCTGTAGCAGCCATCAGTTTATGAAATTCACTTTCCGCCTCAATGGGTGCGAAATTACCGATGATATTGACTGCACGGATCTTTTCGGCCGATTTTTCCAGGAAATCATACATCGTCTGTTGCACGGTAAATATCGGCGGTAAATTGCCGTCAAGCGCCATCGGCACCATATGACAGATGCGTACCGGGACTCCGTAATCGGCCTCCAACTGGAGGGCTAATCCGTCATAATCGGAGCCGAGCAGATCGTCGATGCAGGTTGCGCAGATGAGCACCGCCTTGGGACAAGGTCTGACAGTGGCTAAAATCTCGGATACTGCCTGCGGAATCTTTTCCATATGCTGGCCGGTTACAATATCCATCTCATTCACATTCAATAGGTATAAATTTTTCTTAAAACCAAGCAGGAGACCGGCGATTGCTCCATGTCGCCCGCACGCGGCGGGAGAAACCGAGAGCATCACGGATTCCGGAACAAGCAGTCCCATACGTGCGATTCCCCAGGTTGCCGCACTTGCAACGCAGTAATGAAGGTGTTCCGATGGCATGATCCTGCGCTGCCAATGACCGTCCGTATTTTCGCCTAATTCAGTGATAGGGAACTGAAATGTATTGCTGCTCATGATTACCCCCCGTTTACGGCAATGCGGCGTGCAATATCCAGCATGATCTGTGAAATCGGCAGATCCGGGTCTCCTTGCAAAACCGTTTTATTCTGTTGTTCATAGAATTGGATGTTGTTGTCACGGGGAATATCGCCAATGATCTCAGCATTAATCGTCCGGGCAAATTCACGGACAATGGCTTCCTCATTTTCAATATTGCGCCGGTTCAGGATCAGGCCACGCAGGCGCGCATAGTTACGGTCGGAAAAATTATCGATGGCCTGCTTAATGTTGCCTGCTGCAAACATAGACATCTTCTCTCCGGATGTCACAATGATGACCTCGTCTGCAAATCCCTTCCTTATCGGCATGGCAAATCCGCCACATACGACATCACCAAGCACGTCGTAGATAACAAAATCAGGTTGATACACCTCAAAGGCATGTAAATCCTCAAGCACGTTGAAGGTGGCAATAATACCCCGTCCGGCACAGCCAAGTCCTGCCGTGGGCCCGCCGGATTCCAGGCATAAAATGCCGTTATTTCCCTCAACAACAATCTCTTCCAGAGACGGGCAGATAGTATGCTCTTTAAGGTATCTCATGATAGGGGTAACGGCCTGCCCGTTGGTAAGGTTGATAGTAGAATCGGCTTTGGGATCACAGCCAATCTGCATGACCTTATATCCTAACATGGAAAGACCGTATGACAGAGAACCGGCGATTGTTGACTTACCGATCCCTCCTTTGCCGTAGAAAGCTATTTTTCGCATTCTTATTTCCTCTTCCTTGTCTGATGTTCAATATGCTCCGGTTTACTAAAAAGTTTTAAACCGGAGCGGTAGTTTCACCTAAAACATAATTAAAACGTGGATTTCAGAGAAACGGACAGGCTGCGTCCGGGCTCTAATAACGGGTTGGTAATACTCCTGTCATAGGATATGTTCTCCGGGGTTATGGGATTACGATATGCTTTATCCAGTATGTTCTCGAATGCCAGGCGCAGCTGCATGTCAGGCAGCCTTTGTGACAACTTCTTGAGGCCTAATCCGAGATACAGATTCAGT
>JASFHE010000290.1:0-8035 GCA_050123415.1 Desulfobacteraceae bacterium
AGGAAAAAATCCAATGCTTGAAATTTGTAGTGCCCATAAATATCGTCTGGTAAAGATATCATATTGATCTTATTACTTATTTGCAACTACCCATGGTAAACTTGGGTTAAGCTTAATATTTTGTTTATTTCTGCATTAGTGATTATTCTATTGCAAACTGACATTGCTTTTGGTATTGGCGATCGATTTCTTGGTGTGCAGGTTGCTAACCATGAACAGGGCGTAATTATTCAGAATATTGCACAAAATTCGCCTGCTACAAGAGTAGTTGACACTTCTAGCGGACAATATATGTATCTCGAACCCGGAGATGTCATCCAAATTGTTAATGGGATCAATGTTACAACTCCAGAACACTTTGTCCAGTTAATACGAAAGGGACCTCCGGTAACTCAAATTAGAGTCTTGGATATTCGCAATCATGTATTTAGGGACATATTGGCTATGGTTGGGCCACCAGATGAAGTTGCAGCTTTCTTTAACCAAAGATCATCCGATTTCGAAGATAAAAGGATGCCTTATATATCACCAGAGACTTCTCGTGAATAGGAGTAATAAAAGGAAGTGTAGCAATGAGAAAGACATTAATGTTTTCTGCTGTTCTAATTGTCATATTAATACTCATTGGAGGTATAATTATGTTTTTCTTTTTATCGAAAATAGAAAAAGAACCTAAAATCATCACACTGCAACATCCAATTAAGTTTGTGGGATTGTCCATAAAAACAGATGTTAAAAAAATATATAAAGATGCTGATGTGCTTGGGAAGGAATATAATAATTTTAAGGCATCGAAAAAAATCCCAAACCTAAAAGAACCGTGGGCATTTGTAGCATATAGTAAAGATTTTAATGAGCAGACAAAATCATGGGAATACATTATGGGTGATGTTGTGACCAATTTGGACTCAGTGCCAGAAGGATTAAAAGGTTATGAAATACCAACTACGACATATGCTATATTTCCTATCAAAGCAAAATTTAAATTTCTATGGGGGCTGGAAATAGGAAGAACAAAAAAATATATTTATAGCAATTGGCTTCAAAATTCCAAGTATGAATCAACAGGATGTGATTTCGAATATCATGATGAAAGAAGTATAGGTAAAAATCCTAGCATTGATTTATATGTTGAAATTGAGAAAAAATAAAAAAATGCATAACGGGATAGGAACGCCCATCACTGAGCGTCCCTCCCACACCACCAACGACATACGGGTCCGTACAGGGCGGTTCGGCTGATCCAAAGCAAAACCGGCTGTGAGTTATCCCTCCGGTTTGCCGGGCTTTCAGAAGATAATGACGCTACAAACATTTCGGCCACTGCCGCAATATGCCTGTAAGTACATATCCCTACTCTCCACTCTCATTTACCTCCTGCGACTCACAGGAGGCACCGTTCAGGCCTTCATCCCCTTTAGATTCAAAGGAACTACTATGCTCTCTGCTGACTCCCACTACGCGATAGTCTCCCCTTGCGGCTTGATCACTCAGAATGTCCTTATATTATCGTATCCATAATTTGTGTCTCTCTTCCTTTCAGATCAGGTTCATTGGAATTTGAAATACGATGAATTCCAATGCCGGGGATTTTGTTTTATCGGTACTCCCTGTTAATCCGGTAGCTTACAAATATAGAACACCTGAGACGCAGTGGACCTCCCGGGGTAAACATATGTCTTTCCGCACACGAGCGCCGGGTATACGTTACTGGCCTAAGGTATAGTTAGAGGACTTTATCCCCTGTGGGGTCGTAGCCAAAGGCGAAGCCCCATGTGTTGCGGACTCGTCCCACCAGCCCCGCCTCAACTCGATTTCTGTACGTCGCCCCATGCGTTTGAAATACCCTTTATCAGGGCCACTTTCTTCACGGGAGCCACTGGAATCCCGCTTGTGATATTGCTACACCCTTCGCCGCTACACTCTGAAAAACGCGGATTAACCGGTGTTAAAATGGAAAACTGAGTTTCAATAATCAAAGGAGGTAAAAAATGAAAATGACTATCAAGAAAAATTGCCTGACTCTGGTTATCGCTATCATTATGGGAATCATTTTATTAAACGGGTCTTTTGTAAACGCAGAATTGACAGATAAACCATCTCCCAATTTATGGCTTTCGCACTTCGTTGGTGATGAAGTAATAGTAGTATTTATATCACCACCACCTGATATGACTAAATCAATTAAAGCCAAATTAATGGACGCCGAATGTTCGGGTATAGTGCTAAAACTTGGTAATGATGAAATATTTTTTTCTTACGCAAATATTATTTCAGTAGAACCGATATCCAACTAAAACATCCCTTGAACAAACCAATCCACCTGACCCTAATCCGCCGCTCCGCGGCGTGTCCGGGCAGGTGATTTAGAATGTTGGGCTGATAAGGAGAATCCTAATATGAATTGTATTATAAAGATAATTCGTTGTCAGGCACAGCCCGTTAATTCAGCGTTTCTAAATAAGAAATATGGATAATCATAAAAAATGGATGATTAAGGCAATAGAAGAGGCAATGAAATCAGCCCGAAACGGGAATGGGCCAATTGCTTCTATAATTGTTCGACATGATCAGATCATAAGTGTCGGCAGGAATACCAAGACATCCGAAAATTCAGGTATTGCTCATGCAGAATTAAATGCCCTCCTGGCAGCAAAACCACTGTTGGGAAGAACGCCTGAAGGATGTATTCTCTATTCCACCCTGGAGCCATGCGCGATGTGTCTTGGAGCTATTACCTTTTCCGGAATTCGAAAAATAGTATATGGTTCTTCTGATCCGGCAGGCGGGGCTATTGCCATGTTCAAGCAACATGATACTTATCGAAATTGGATTCCGGAGATAATTGGCGGTGTTATGAAAGATGAGTGTGACACACTTAAATTACTGCCGACATTTTATGGAAAAAACACAAGTATTTTTACAGTGACCAGGTAATAAAATGCGGCACGTAATTTCCGTCACTGGAAGGAGAGAAATATGCCAGATCTGAAACACGTAACCTGTTGCGGATTATATTGCGGTTTATGTTCAACGTGTAACCGCACCCCAAAAATGGCGCACGAATTGCGGGAGGTGCTTCGCAGAGAATCGATTGAATACTGGGGGCCAAGCATGCCCGATTTTGAAGGATTTTGGCGTTTCCTTGATGAACTGGCTGAATCCGAGTCTCGGTGCAGCTGCAGGGAAGGAACCTGCGGCCCTCCGTTCTGCACAATAAGGAAGTGCATTTCCGAAAAAGGAGTAGACGTCTGCCCATTCTGTGATGAGTACCCATGCGAACGGATACTTGGTCTTGCAAAGGGATACGTAACGATGCTGGCTGACGGAAAGCGCATGAAAGAAATCGGGCTCGACAACTGGATAGACGAACAGGAAAAGCGCAAAGCCACCGGATTCGCTTACGTTGACATAAGATGCGAGCCCTACGATGTTCCAGACAAGTAGTAAAGGAGAAAAAATGTACGTAGGAAGAATTGTATCTGCCGGATTAACCGACACCAATCGATTGTGTGTGATGTACCGTGTTTCGTCACGGTCCTTCCCTGACAGGGTAATAAAAGATATCAAAGGCGCTTTATCTGTTATTCCATCGAAAGGATCAGAAACAGATATCTATAAAAATCCATATATCAGCTACAACTGTCTGCGCCACAATTCAGAGTTTGCGGTAGTTGGGAACGGAACACATACAGATCCTATATTTGAAAAGCTGGAATCCGGTATGTCTGTCAGGGATTCTTTGACTTCCGCTTTATTCGGCATGGATTACGAGCACGACGATTACTCAACTCCAAGAATAGCGGCAGTTGCCAGTAAATCGTCCAAAAAACTGGCCCTTGGAATTATTCGAATCGATGGTATTGAAATCCAAGTTTTTAATCTTAAACCCGGTGAATACAGGTTTGTATCAACATATGAGACCAATAGAATATTAACGGATTTTGGCGGTGTAAACTTTTATCCACAGAGTTCAAAAGAAGCAGCTCAGTATATAATTAATGGGGGTAAATTCCTGGAATTTGAAAAGCCTGTGTCTGCCGCAGCAGCAATGGAAACTGACATGGGATTTGAAACCGGCTATATTAATTTAAAAAATATCAGCTATCAGCCGTAAGGTAAATTTTCTTGACACACAGGCTTATCCTCCATATATTCAAAAACTCAAAAAAGAGGTTTTTATCAATCCAACAACTAAAATAAGTTGCCTGTTTTCAGCTCATTTTCTCTTATTTTAGTTAAAAAAGAGCCAGATTGACGTTTGGGAATCCTGATTACGATAATCATAGTTGCTAAACAAGAATATTTAGGGAGGTTTTCATAAATGAATAAAAAAGAACAATTTCTGTCGGTATTGAATAATGATCAACCCATGAAATGGATGGGCTATGGATTTGATGCATTTCCTCAAATTATGTTTCACTGTGTAATAGATCCTATTTCAATCTGGGATATTCTCCAGTTTTCCGGTGAAGCCGCTGTTGACAACTGGGGTGGAGTACTTCGATTGCTGCCCGGTGACCCCGGTATTATTCCTATTGTCAATAAAGACAACCAGGTAATTAAGGACATCACCAAGTGGAAAGAATATGTTAAATTCCCGAAAATTCCGGACCTTGACTGGAGTGATGCCAAAAGAGCAATCGATGAAATTGACAGAGATAATACATTGATCATGGTACCCACCTTCCGTGGACTGTTTGAGCGCGCTCATTGCCTGATGGTATTTGAAGAGTGCCTTATGAACATGTATGGTGAACCTGAATCCATGTACGAATTTTTTGAAGCCTATACAGACTGGAAACTTGAGGTAGTTGAACAGCTTATTGACAACCTTGAGCCGGATGTTATCCACTCCCATGATGACTGGGGTTCAAAGGACAACCTTCTCTTCTCCCCTGATACATTCCGTGAACTGCTCAAACCCCATTACGCCCGCCTCTACGAATATATAAAAGGCCGCGGTGTTCTTGTACAGCATCACTCAGACACCTACTGCATGGGAATCGAAAAAGATATGGCAGAAATAGGCTGTGATATGTGGCAGGGAGCTATGGCCACAAACGATATACAGCAGATCAAGAAAAACACTGACAATAAAATGCTCATCATGGGCGGTCTCAAGCAGCATGTAATCGACCAGGCGGACGCTACAGAAGACATCATTCGTGCGGAAGTCAGAAGGGCTATAGATGAATTCGCCCCGGGCGGATCTTTCCTTCCATGTATTCCAAGCCTTGAGACTATCAACCCGCATGTAACACCTATCGTCATTGATGAATGTAACCGTTATGGTGCTGAGTGGATAAAAAAACAGGGATAAATAAATAATACCACAATAGAAAACGCCTCTCTTCCATGTTGGAAGGAGAGGCGTTTTCTATTATGGCTTTTAGCCGTCAGCATTTAGCTCTCAGCTTAAGGCTAAAAAACAAAGTCTTGACTGAATGCAGATCGCTGACCGCTGAAAGCTACATCCGGAACATTCTTTTTCCGGATGGGTAGTAATTATTCATTCTTCATGTATTCCTCACGCTGCTGCCTGATCATATCTTCCTTTTCCGCAATTGCATAATTTCTTTTTATGAGCTTTGCAGGAAAAGAGGGTGATGAGATATACGGGAGAATATTATCCAGGAACTGTTGTTTAAGATCTTCAAATATTTTATCTTTTTCATCCTCGGCAATAAAGTTCCTGGTTTTGCTGTACAAGTATGAGGTCTTTTCTCCAAGGATAGAGCGTACATTCTTGATATCCAGATTATTAAGTGCCTGGTCTTTGAAGTAATCCTCTTTTATTTCAACATCTGCCCCGGCTTCAAAGGTTACCTGACACCTGTCGCCGGCAGTATGTTTGTAACGGGAAAAAATCACCAGTTCCAGCTTGTTTTCAAGTGTGATTTTTTCAGACAGCTCTTTTTTTTCTTCCATATCCATGATGTATTCCGGTTAAAAATAAATCAGGAAATCCATACACATTATTAATTTTATATGCAATAAAAAATGTCTTTTTAGCTGGGAATAATTATGGTAGACAGCATAAAATAAAATATTTCTCATATATACCTTACGGGCCAGGACATGCAATATATACTTTTACTGTCAAAAAATCCGGATATCTATCGTCAGCTAACACCCTGTTTCGGGACGGACACACAGATCAACAGGGCAGAAAATGATATCCAGGCAATATCAATGCTGCAAAACAGGCGCTACGAATACATGTTTGTAGATATCTCGATGTTCAGCCTTTCAGATAATAACGGAACAAATTACAGGAATTATATCAAGCCCTTTCTGGGGCTCTACCCTACCCTTGACGTTATAATAATAACACCCGTGGAAAAAATCAGGGAAGCTGTAACTGCTGTAAAAGAGGGTGCAAGTGATTATACCCTCTTTCCCATTAAACCTGACGATGTCGGTTATGTATTAAAAAATGTAAAAGAGTCACTGATAGTAAGATCCGAGCTGGACTACCTGAGAGACAGTTTCCGTCAAAATGATATTCAGCTAACAATGAGGACTGCAAACAGCAAAATGAAGGCAGTTTATGACAAACTCAAGTCAGTAGCGCCAACAAACAGCACCGTTCTTATCTCCGGAGAAACAGGAACCGGAAAGGGTGTTCTCGCAAGGCTGATTCACCGCCACAGCAACAGAAAGGACACCCAGTTCATAAGTATCCATTGCGGCGCCATACCTGATACCCTTCTGGAGAGTGAACTGTTCGGGCATGAAAAAGGAGCATTCACAAGCGCGGTAAAAAGAAAACTCGGCAAATTCGAGATCGCAGACAGGGGAACGATCTTCCTGGACGAAATAGGAACAATAACCCCTGCCGCACAGATAAAGCTTTTACAGGTCTTGCAGGACGGTATATTTCAACGTGTCGGCGGTGAAGTTACAATTCATACGGACGCAAGAATTATTGCGGCAACCAATATGGACCTGAAACAGATGTGCGAAGAAGGACAGTTCAGGAAGGATCTTTACTACAGGCTCAATGTTTTCCCTATTGAGGTTCCTCTTTTGACGGACCGGTCTGAGGACATCCCGCATCTTGCCATAATGTTTCTTGACAGGATGAACAAACTGAATACAAAGGCAATAACCGGGATAGCGCCTGCTGTAATGGAAGCACTGGTGCAATACCCCTGGCCGGGAAATATAAGGGAGCTGGAAAACCTTATTGAAAGAGCTTACATACTTGAGACCGGTTCCGTCCTTCAGCCGGAAAGCTTTCCGGGGGAAATATTTGAATACAGCTCTTCTGCTATAGAAGTTAACAGAGATAATGCCGGAAGCCTTGCCTGCATAAGGAAAAAAGGCATTGAAGGAATAGAAAAAGATTACCTGACTGATCTTTTAAATGAAACCATGGGCAGGATCAAACAGGCCGCAGAAATAGCCGGAATATCAACCAGGCAGCTTCATAAATTAATGACTAAATACAATATCCGAAAGGAAGATTATAAGGCGCGCAGATAAACCGGAACATATATTTCCTGTTTTACCTTATCAGGAACATTTACTTCCTGTATTTTTTTTATTTCAATAAGCCGTTAATATTCATAATCAAGTCAACAAACTTGTGGAAATATGTATTTTTATAACAAAAAGCGGAATCCATAATTCTCACTTCAACACAAACATAATTATTTTACGATTTATATCAATAAGTTAAAACATGGCATATTCTTTGCTTTATTCCATCTTGATTTTTAACCCGGATTTTGCTCGTCAGTGACTGAAGCCGGGATTTTAAAAACTTATCTGGGGGAAAAAAATATGACTATAAAACCAAGCTTGATATCAATAAGCATTTTAGTATTTTTTATTACAACTATTGTTGCAGGTTCAACCCTAGCAGCAGAAACCAAAAAGACTATTAAAGGCATAGTAACTGAAAGTTATCAGATAATAACCGATAATGATGAAGTATATGATATTGGTGAAGGCGAAGTCGGAGATAAAATTATTGAAAGCGCCGGTAATAAAGTAAGGGCTACCGGAAAAGTCGAATAATTTTATC
>JASFHE010000291.1:0-8030 GCA_050123415.1 Desulfobacteraceae bacterium
CATAGAGCTGGAATTTATAAATGCTTTAAAACTCAAACAATTTCGTAATGAATTAAGTGGAGAAGAGCTTGAAAAGATAGTCTCCCTAATACAGGAGCATGAACAAAGGGGTGTGTTTTATAGACCTGTACTGGATTGGCCTCAAGTATTTTCCGTAGCCTTTGATCTTTCAAATAAGCACACACAATATTGCGGGGCAAGATCTCTTGATATTCTTCATGTAGGCTCAGCCCTGACCATGAAAGCCGAAACCTTCTTAACGTTTGATGCAAGACAGGCTCAATTAGCTGATAAAGCAGGATTGAAAACGGTCAATCTAACTTCAACATGATAAAAAATTTATTGTTTGGAAAATTAAAGCTTTAATCAAGTATATCAGTGAGGCAGTTTGCGCTATTTAGCCTTTTAACCGTAAACCTCATACCGTATACCTTAAACCTCTTCTTTTCTCCCTGTAACCTTTGCTCCCGTCACAACTATTTATTAATAGCCTAGGGCGGTTTTTTCTCAACATCAGTCTAAGTAACAGAGCATATAAATAGCTATTATAACCATTTTTAGGTTTAATACGCCAATCAATTAATAATGGTTAATTTGTAACTGCTTGTAATTTTTGGGATAAATTCTAATTCTTCCTTTTGGTACGGTTTATGCTCTATGTAGTGCAAATAGACTGCAAAATTTGGGCAATGACAGTCCTATTGAAGCTTCAAAATCATTAAATAAATTTATCAACTTAAATAATCTAGCGATATGCTTAATACTGAGGAGGAATAATAATGGATTCTTTTTTTTCTCAATACAGCGCTGTAGAAACATTCTTTTTTATATGTGCTGTTGTGGGGGGCTTTTTTGTACTTATGAAATTCGCCATGATGTTTATGGGTTTTGATCATGATGTTTCACACGATTTTGGTGGCGGCGGTCACGGTATTGACGCCCATCTCTGATTCGGACACAGGATTTCATGTACTTTCTCTCCACGGGATTTCATCCTTTTTAATGATGTTTGGTCTGGTAGGTCTGGCAATGTACAGGCAGAACGGTCTCGGCACTTTTATTTCCTTAATTGGCGCTGTCGTGGCCGGATGTATTTCCGTTTGGATCATCAGCAAGCTGTTTTTCATGTTTAACAGGCTGCAATCAAGCGGCACAATCTCAATAGACGGTACGGTTGGAGCCCAGGGGAAAGTCTATTTAAAGATCCCGGAAAAGGGTACTGGCCGGGTGCTTATAAACGCGAAAAACAGCCTCAGGGAATATGATGCTGCAACTAATGACTGCAAAGGGATTGAAACAGGAACACCAATAAGGGTGATCTGGGTTGATGGCAATGTGGTTGTAGTTGAGAAAATATAAAAATTAATTGGAGTAATATATGAAAATATCACATCTTGTTTTATTGATAATAGTCCCGATTTTATACCTTACCGGATGCAAGGTAGGTGTCGATAGGAGTTTCTGGGTTAGTGACGGTGAGAAATCCTATGGGAGTATAAATACAATAGACGGAAATATCCATGTTGGTGAGAATTCTGAGGTGACCGGAGACTGCAGAACTATAGATGGATGGATTGATATTGGCGCAAATTCCAGAGTGAGAGATCTTAAGACCATAGACGGAAACGTACGGGTAGGAAAAAATGTAATAGTTAATGGAGATATAAGAGTTATTGATGGAGGAATCCAGTGTGAATCCGGCACCGGGATTAAGGGTTATGTTGGGACAATAAGCGGAGACATAAAGCTTGAAGGTACGCTTGTTGAAGAAAATATATCTACCTATGACGGGAATATCAAACTATACGGTAACACAAATGTTAAGGGTAATATATTAATAAAAAACCGGCACAGTTATACTACTGATTATCAGGATCTCTATATCGAAATCGTTAATTCTGTTGTTGAAGGGTCCATAATTAATGAGGATTTTGATACAGAACTTACTGTTTACTTATCTAATGGCGGCCAGGTAAAAGGATCCATACAGAACGCTAAAGTGGTGAACAACTAAAAAATATCAAAAGGAGACAGATATGAGTTGCCGAAAGAAATAAAGGATGAAATTTATATTGCTTATTATGTTTATTTTCTCTCTTGCTGTTTCCGCAAAGAGTTACGGGGAAGTAAAAGAACTCTCGCTTTCATCCGAAGGAATTTCAGCTATGGAAATTGAGTGCGGGGCAGGGGACTTATGGCTCAAGGAAAAAGCTTTTATGTTAATCTTGTGCCTTGTGCCTTCAGCCTTATTTATACTGCCCCACATCAATCTCATACTTTTTTACGCGCAGTGCAATTACCCTTTCCGTGCTTGATAAGATTCTTGCAGTTTCTGCAATATTCCCTCTGGAAGATTTTAAGGCGTCAATTATCATATCCCTTTCAAATGCTTCCATTGCTGAGGAAAGAGAACCTGCTGTTTCCGTATCGGATATCTCCGGTGTCTGTAAAGTAATAGGCAGGTGATTCCCTCTTATAACTGTATCCCTGCACAGTATTACAGCCCTTTCTATGCAGTTTTCAAGTTCCCTGACGTTTCCGGGCCAGTGATATCTCATGAGGGCATCGATCGCAGGTGTGGAGATTCTTCTGATATCCTTTTTATATTTTTTTGAGTAGGACTCCATAAAGTAGTCAGCCAGAAGAAGGACATCGGTTTTCCTTTCTCTCAAAGGCGGCATATAGATAGGGAAAATATTCAGCCTGTAATAAAGGTCTTCCCTGAATGATCCCTCCCTGATGGCGCTTTCAAGATCCTTGTTTGTTGCTGCTATGATACGTACATCTACTTTTATGGTTTTTGATCCTCCAACCCTTTCAAGCTCCATCTCCTGCAAGACCCTGAGGAGCTTTGCCTGGGCGCCAGGGTTTAGCGTCCCGATTTCATCAAGGAAAATTGTTCCCTTGTTTGCTCGTTCAAATTTGCCTATCCTTTTTTCCGTGGCACCTGTAAAAGAACCTTTTTCATGCCCGAATAACTCACTTTCTATCAGTGTTTCGGGAATAGCGGCACAGTTGATTTTAATAAAAGGTCCCTCGAACCTGGGGCTGTTGTAGTGAATGGCATTGGCTGCAAGCTCTTTTCCTGTACCACTCTCTCCCCGGATAATTACCGTGGCGTCACTTTCGCAGACCTGTTCTATCATGCTGAATACTTCACGCATCTTATTACTGCGGCCCACGATATTATACTGGCTGTATCGTTCCTTGAGCTGTTCTCTAAGGGTTGTATTTTCTTCCATGAGGCGTTTCTGTTCCTCAGCCGCCATCCTGCTTATTTTAACTGCCTGGGCAATATTTGAAGAAAGGATGGAGAGAAAACGGACATCTTCTTCAAGGGATATTTCGTTGTTGAAAATCCTGTCCACGCTTAATGCCCCGTATGTGAAAGCGCCTATTTTTATTGGTACGCATATGAAGGATATATTGTTTTTAGGTATTTCATTTCTTGCGCCGGTCCTGTCGAGAAAGAGAGGATTTTCACCAACCCTGGGAATTATCATTGGTTCGCCTTTTTCCACGACTGTACCTGTTACACCCTCCCCCAGTTTGTAGTGTCCCTTCTTCATCTCGTCCCTGGTGAGTCCATGGGCAACCTCGATCATCAGTTCGTGTGATTCCGTGTCTATCAGGGTAAGTGTTCCCCTTTCCATGCCCATTTTTGAGTGGAGTATATCAAGTACCGGGCCCACTACTTCCTTTGGCTCGGAATGGGATATTAAAAGCTGACTGATTTCATATAGTGCAGTCAACTCAAGGATTTTTCTTTCGAGACTGCTGTTGTCTTTTGTGTTCATGTCTATAGAACCTGTATATATAAATGCCGTATAAGACCGAAGTTAGTTGGAGATTGAGCTAATGCACGCCTGCCATACTACCTAATTATAAAATATTCAAAATATACTAAGCAAATAATGGGCCATATAAAATAAGCAGTAAAATCAAGGCATTAATGAGGCGAGCAAAATTATAGTCATATAAAAAGAACAATATTGTAGTAAACAATAATTATAATGACGAAAATGTCTTAATAGTTTCAGGGCATGGGAGAAATCCGGTGGTATTAAATTACTTCAAGGATAAGACTTCTCCCTTTGGTCGAAATGACAGGTTTTGAAGATCGTGAAAGAGGATAGCGATAATCTATTGATTACTATCCAGACCGGATCTCTCAGAACAGGGAATACATACCTTTTTACCTCTGATTTCCCTTAACCTTGTCTCCATTACACCTTCACCTCAGATATCACATTTTACAGATTTGTGAATTCTCGCAGGTTCCGGTTCTTTTATTGTTACCTCCCTGAGGTCAATAATTTTCGATTCATCCGCTTTAAGGAGAAAATCTATCATTTGCTCTCTGCTTATCCTCTGAGGCATTCCTTCCTAATAATCCGGCTATTAATATTCATTCCTGCCTGAAACAGGATTATTCAAAACATATCTCTATGGTGAATTCCCCACCCGCTGTGATAAAAGGCAAAGCGATTATCGGCTGTTTGGTGAGGTGGGATATCGTATGGTTCTTTCCCATTACAACGGACGGGATCGCTGCCTGCAGATTTGTTCCCTGCGCTTCAAGTTTCTGCCGCGCCTGCCCTGAAATCATGTTGGCTATTTCACCAACAGCGTCGCCTATTTCTTCATTCAGCTCTTTTACCTCTTCACCGAACATGCCGGTCACTATGTGAAGAATACATTTTTCAGTAAAGGTAACAGAAATGATACCATTCATATCTCCTGCAAGGCCGATTACGCCGGATGCATCTCCGATGGCCACATTATCCTTTTTAAGATAGGGGTTTCCTTTTTCTGCCTTGATGCCGGCTATAGTCTGAAGTACATGTAGTGTAGATTCCAGAAATGGATTGATTAAATTTGCATCCATTATGAGCTCCTTTTTAGTAGAATTTTTTAAGGTTAACATAAATAATATGGATGGCAAAATAAAACCTGAATTTTGCACCCTTTTTGATAAATCCCATGCAAGAAATTTTTTGCACGACGATATTTTGATGATTTATCAATAAGTTAAACATGCAATAAAACACAGTGTTTTAAGAGCCCTGATTTTACTGGCTTTTCAAGAGGCAACTAAAAGCTTTATTGGGCTAGCTTATAAAATTTGTAAAATCACTTTACATGACCTATTTGGTTAAATTGTGACAAATATTAAGATCCCCTAAACGCAATAATAATGCTGTTTATGACACCTTATATGTATTTCAAGACGATTTCGTGCAAAAATCAGGTAAAAACCTTTTAAAATAAACAACTGACTTACTACTTTTATTGACATCACCCGATGCTACTGTTAAAAATCATTTTTATTTTAATTATATCGGGTCATAGCTTAACTGGTGACAGGCCATTGCTCGTTACCTTATACAAGAATATTTATTAAAGGAAATATTGAAATGACAATAGCTTATCTTGACTGCTTTTCCGGTATCAGCGGAGACATGTTTCTGGGAGCTCTTCTTGACCTTGGGCTGCCCTTTGAAGAGTTGAAAAAGGCCATAGGTTCTCTTCCCTTTCACGGTTACTCTATTGACTGTAAAAAAGAGATGAAAAACAGCCTCAGCGCCACCATGCTTTTAGTCTCGATTGATGAGCATCACCATGTTCATCGAAATTTAACAGATATTGAAGAAATCATAAACGCAGGTCTATTGAGTGATGATGTGAAGCAGAGAAGCATGCGTATTTTCAGGGCTATCGCAGAGGTTGAGGGAAATATACACAATCATCCGCCTGAAAAGGTCCACTTTCATGAGGTAGGGGCGGTGGATTCCATAATAGATATCGTGGGCGCTGTATTCGGTGTTGATTATCTTGGAATATCTGCCTTTAATGCATCTCATATCCCTCTGGGATCAGGATTTATTAAAAGCGGTCACGGGACAATTCCTGTGCCTGCCCCTGCGACAATCGCCCTGTTAAAGGGCCTCCCGGTATACAACTCAGGGCTGGAGTACGAGCTTGTTACTCCCACAGGAGCCGCACTGGTAAAGGAATTTGTAAAATCCTTTGAAGGAATGCCTCCAATGATTATCAGTAATATCGGTTATGGCGCGGGGACAAGGGACCTTCCTGACAGGCCCAATTTATTAAGAATAATAACAGGCGAGGGCACCAGGGAAAGCGATACAGACACGGTGGCAGTGCTTGAGGCAAATATCGATGATACAAATCCTGAATGGCTTGGTTTTATCATGGAAAGGCTTTTTGAAGAAGGAGCCCTGGATGTTGTCTTTACTCCGGTACATATGAAGAAAAACCGGCCCGGTATTCAGGTTGAAGTAATTGGCAGCCCTGAAACAAAGGATCATCTTGCAGAAGTTCTGTTCAAAGAAAGCACGACAATCGGGATTCGGTACAGGTACAGCCAGAGGAAGATCCTTAAAAGAGAAGAAACTACTGTTGACAGTCCATGGGGCCCGATGACCGCAAAAAAAATAATAAGACCTGATGGAAGTTTTTTCATTCAGCCTGAATTTGAATCCTGTAAAAAAATCGCACAGGAAAAAGGTATACCTGTCAGGGATGTCTACACCCGTGTATTATCTGCAAACAGCCGTTCATAACCGGAAGGAGAAGCAGAAACTTTCATGAATGGGAATAAAAACAAAGAACCGGCCTCTGATTTTTTTAAAGGTTCAGGTGTCACGGATAAAGTAATATTATTTTTCGCCACATGGTTCTATGCAGGGCTTATACCCTTTGCCCCCGGCACGTGGGGCAGCCTCGCGGCATTACCATTTGCAGCCGGGGCCTACAGCCTCGGGCCAGTTTTTTCATGCATGTCGCTGTTGATAATCTTTTTCATATCCATACCTGTTTCGGGCAGAGCCTCAAAAATAATGAAGAAGGAAGACCCTTCGCATGTAGTAATCGATGAAGTGGCAGGTGTTTTTGTTACACTTTTTTTAATCCCTGTTTCATGGACAGGCATCGCAGCAGGATTTATCCTGTTCAGAATTTTTGATGTCATTAAACCTTTTCCTGTCGGGCTGATTGATAAAAAGATTAAGGGCGGGGCAGGGATTGTACTTGATGATATCATGGCCGGTGTGTATGCAAATGTGTGTTTGAGAATAGTTTTAATTGTTGCCAGTTAAATTTGGTACATCCGCCTTCGCTAAAACTACCGTCTTCACCTTAAGCTATGCCGGGACAAGTGGCTTAAGGCGCAAGGCACAGGGTTGAAATATTACTTATTACATTATCACTTGAATCCTCAACCCCTTGAAACCTGTTTTTAAAAGGACTTTTATGGATGATTCTCTGAGCAAACTGCTAATAACCAAATCCCTCACCATATCCGTCGCGGAATCCTGTACAGGCGGACTTATCGGTCATCTCATTACAAGTATCCCGGGAAGTTCTGTATATTTTATGGGCGGGGTAATAAGCTACAGTAACCAGGCAAAATGCGATCTGCTGGGGATTTCTCCTGGTACTCTGGAGCAATACGGCGCGGTAAGTGATCAGACTGCTAAAGAAATGGCAATGGGTGTCAAGGAAAGGTTTAAGTCGGATATCGGTATTTCGGTAACAGGAATTGCCGGTCCGGACGGCGGGAGCATTGAAAAACCGGTGGGGACTGTATTTATGGGCTTTGTATTTGACAATGAGCCTCTGGCAATAAAATATCTGTTCAAAGGGAACAGGACGGAAATAAAACAGCAGACTGCAGAAACAGCACTTGAAAATATAAAAAGGTATTTAAATGGCGATTCGTTTGTTCCTGGCATTTGAACTTCCTCCGAACATAAAGACGGAAGTTGCAGGGATTTCAGGTGAGATTAAAAAATCAGGGCTTAAGGCAAGCTGGGTGAGGCCTGGTAACATTCACCTTACCCTTGTATTCCTGGGCGATGTGAACGAGGAGGGCATTCCAGGTATAATTTCCGGCATAGATGATATTGCTAACAGATATGAACCCTTTGACATTTCTCTTGAAGGCATGGGAGTGTTCCCTGACATAAGAAGGCCCAGGGTGCTGTGGCTCGGCCTTAATGGCGAGA
>JASFHE010000292.1:0-8024 GCA_050123415.1 Desulfobacteraceae bacterium
TGCCATAAAAAATGCACTGCTCGTACAGCAGGAACTTCCTGAAATTGAAATAACCATATTCTATATTGATATGAGGGCCTTTGGTAAAAACTATGAGCAGTTCTTCCGGAAAGCAAAGGACAGCGGGATAAAATTTGTAAAGGCCAAACCCATAATCTACGGAAGAGGCAAGGAAGACCAGGTTATCCTGAGATATGAAGACCAGGAAGGAAACGGAAACAACCTCCTTGAAGAATTCGATATGGCGGTCATGTCCCTCGGTATTCTACCGGCCTGGGACCCGCAGAATTCAACAGGAGTAGCTATTGCAGAAGATAATTTTATAAAACCTCCCTACCCGAAACTTTCTCCCACACAAACAGACAGGGAAGGTATCTTTGTAGCCGGAATAGCATCCGGCCCCAAGGATATTGTGGACAGCATACTGGAAGCAGGTTCGGCGGCAATGGATACAGCTAACTATATCAGATCCCTGGAAGCAACAAGCAAAAGTGCAGCCTGATTTTACGGATCATGGATTAAAAAATATTATATAAAAAATAATCGGAGCATCGCTTTAAAATGTCAGAAATTGAAACAGAAAAAAATATTCCCGAAGAAGTAAAAGTAGGCGTTTATGTCTGCCACTGCGGCGGCAATATTTCAAATACGGTTGATGTAGAAAAGGTGGTTGAGGCCGCTAAAAAGATGCATGGTGTTACGGTTTCCACACGCTTCATGTTCATGTGTTCTGACCCGGGTCAGGATCTTATAATAAATGATATTAAAGAAGGGAAAATAAACCGGGTGGTTGTTGCAGCATGTGCACCAAGCCTTCACGAACTTACCTTCAGGAATGCCATAGCCCGTACAGGGATTCTCAACCCGTATCTCTATGTCCATGCAAATATCAGGGAACAGGTGAGTTTTGTTCATTCAGGAGAGGCCGCAACTGAAAAGGCAATAGCAATTGTTGCAGCGGCAGTTGGAAAAGTATCGGAGATACCTCCCCTTGAAACCGTCAGTGTTGATGTAACCGGCCATGCAACAGTAATAGGTGCAGGTGTGGCAGGTCTCAGGTCAGCGATTGATATGGCAAAGAGGGGATTAAAGGTTGCACTTGTAGAAAAAAGCCCGTTTCTGGGAGGCCAGACAGCCCTGCTTAATAAGCTGTATCCTTACGGAGATAATGCAGGTGATGTAATAGGAACGCTCACCAGGGCTGTTCTTTCCCACCCTGATATCGATGTTTACACCTGTACAGAAGTAACAAAGCAGGAAGGGTATATCGGGAACTTCAAACTTACCATTTCACGAAGACCGCCCAAACTGGAACAGGACCTTTCCAACATAGAAAAGGCCGCCTCTTCAGGAAATGAGTTTATTCCCTTTACAGGCGTTTTCCATAATTCACCTCCCGAAGCCAAAGAGGACTTTGACCTTGATACAGGAGCCATTGTAATAGCAACAGGCTTTGCACAGCATATCCCTAAAAAGGGAGAATACGGTTACCTTGAATTTCCCGAGGTTATAACCTTAAGAGATCTTATCAGGGAACTCGCAGAAAACAAAGAAAGCGGGGACCAGCTAAAGGTAAACGGAAGAACAATCAGAAACATGGCCATGATTCACTGTGTCGGGTCCAGGCAGGTTGAGGGAATTCATGAACCCGATGAAAAAGGCTTTTTAAATGCAAACTGTTCCCGTACATGCTGCACAGGGCTTCTGTACTCTGCCCTTGAAATAAAAAACAGGCACCCTGAAACCGAGATATTCAGCATATACCGTGATATCAGGGCATACGGAAGATCACACGAAGAACTCTATGCCGAGGCATCAGGTAAAGGTGTCAGGTTTATAAGGTTCAATGTTGAAAACCAGCCGGTAATAAAGAAAAATGATGATGGATATGCTCTTTCAGTATTTGCAAAAGATAATCTGCTGCAGAACGAAGAGCTCGAAGTGCCAGTTGATCTGGTTGTTCTTGCAACAGGAATGAAACCCGGGGAGATTGATCCGCTGATAGACCTGCTTAAAATTCACTGCGGTGCAGACGGCTTTCTGCTTGAGGTCCATCCCAAACTCAGGCCTGTAGAAGTTTTCACGGCAGGTATTTTCCTTGCAGGATCATGCCAGGCGCCCATGGACGTAACAGAGGCAACTGCTGCTGCCGCGGCAGCCGCTTCCAAGGCTTCCATACTCCTCTCCAGGGGAGATGTCAGCCTGGAGCCCTATGTTTCAAAAGTAGATAAAGAGCAATGCGCAAAATGTCTTACCTGCGTAAGGGCATGCCCCTTTGATGTTCCAGTCATAGAAGAAGACGGTGCCTATATCAACCCTGCTGCCTGTTACGGATGCGGTGCCTGTGTATCAGCATGTCCGGGCGGAGCAATATCTATTGCACATTATGACAACATTGAAATAGGCGCACAGGTAAAATGGGCCATAACTTCGGGTATAATTTCACCTGAAGAAAATAATATATCAACAGGAGGTTAGAACTTGTCTGATTTCGAACCTAAAATAATAGTATTTTGCTGCCAGTTTTGAGGATATACAGCCGCGGACCTGGCAGGTTCATTAAGACTGAGTTATCCGTCCAATGTAAGGGTTGTAAAACTTCCCTGCACGGGGAGAATTACACCAAAGCTTCTTTTAAAGGCTATCGAGGAAGGAGCGGATGGAGTTTACGGAGTTGGATGTTTGGAAGGAGAGTGCCATTATATTGATGGAAATATAAAGGCGCGAAGGATTATAAACTATACAAAGAAGATACTTGAGTCCGTCGGGGTAGAACCTGAAAGAGTAGCAATGTATAATCTCAGCGCTTCTGACGGTCCTCTCTTTGCAAAATACGCCAATGAATTTACTGAAATAATAAAACCCCTGGGGCCAACCTATAAGCATCAGGATGATAAAGAGGTAGTAAATGGCTAAAGACAGTTCGGAAAAGTCAACCAGTGACAGCAAGGCAAAACTTAAAGCACTCAGGGAAGAACGAAGTGACTTAATCGCTCGCAATAAAGAACTGTTAAAAAAACAGAATAGTGAAACAGGACTGATTAAGAAATGCCTTAAAGAGGGAAGCAGGACCATTCCCGAACTGGCCAAAGAAACAGGTCTTAAAAGTGATCTGGTTCTTTATTATGTTTCTGCCATGAAAAAATATGGCGAAATAAATGATGCCGGGCATGCGGACGGATATTTCAAGTATTCCCTGGTAGAAAAGAAGAAGAAAGCCGCAAAAAAATAAAAATTATTCAAATCCGGATTATGCACCAGCCACCTGCAGCATACCCGGGTTTAGGTTAACTGACATTCCTGGGTACATGAATCTTCATTGGGTTCAATCTGAAGAGTTGTATGTGCAATCCCGAATTTCTCCTTTATCAGCCTGTTGGCATCGCTGAGGCAGTTCTGCCAGTGGTCTGTGTCCGCGCAGCACGTGGCCAGGCGTATATGGGCGGATAATACGGGCATTCCCGAAGTGATCGTCCAGATATGAAGGTCATGTACCGTATCGATATGTTCCATAGCTTCAAGACTTTCCTTCACTTCAGTATAATCAATATTTTCCGGTGTCGCTTCCAGCAGGATATTCATTGTCTGCTTTAGAAAGCCCCAGCTGCTCCACAGTATAAGTAATCCTATTACCACACTGGCGACAGCATCAATGGGAAACCAGCCAGTAGTCATAATCACAAGACCTGCGATTATTGCGCCTACCGATCCCAGGGCATCAGCTACCATGTGAAGAAACGCACCCCTTAAGTTTACATTTTCTTCATTTCCTTTGGAGAGAATCACGGCGCTGGCAATATTGGCAACAAGACCGAATACCGCAATAAGGATCATAACAGGCCCGTCGATTTTCTGGCTGGTGCCCAGCCTCTCCCATGCTTCGTAAAGGATAAAGCCTACAATCAATACAAGGGTTGCGCCGTTAAGGAAAGCCCCTAAAACTTCAGCACGGAGAAATCCGAAGGTCCTGTTTGGAGTTGCAGGTCTGCGAGCGAGATGAGCGACAAATATGGTAAGAGCGAGAGCACCTACATCGGTAAGCATATGACCGGCGTCTGCGAGAAGGGCAAGAGAATTCACCATCAGGCCCCCGATAACCTCAACTACAAGAAAAACAAGATTGATTGCAAAGGCCCACCATAACCTGCCGTAGGGTGTATTTTTCAGATCATGACTGTGACCATGATGCCCCTCATGGTCGTGATCATGTTCCTCATGACCATGAAAATCCTCATTATGTTCGTGGTGTTCAGACACCTTCTTCTCCTGTTATATCTCTGCCGGCCAATCTTTGCCTAATATAACTATTAAAATCGAAAGAGCCAGAAAAATCAGGATTTCAGAAGGAGATTTTTAAAATCTGGCCCAGTATTTCTCTTGGTTCGGGAGCTATCCAGTCAAGCACTTCCCCTCCCCTTTTTTCATTAAAATATTCACAAAGGCGCTCAAAGGGAGAGCGGATCGGGTCTGAGATATAGACCTGTTTAACCCCTGCCCTTTTTGCCCTGAGGATAAGGTTCTTTAACAGGTCTGTCATATGGTCCCAGAAGCAGATATCAGCCCCCAGGATTATATCATAATTCTCAAGGTCCTTTTTGCGGAGATGCTCAAATCCCTTTTGAACGAAGTCAACCTTAACATTATTGATTTCAGCATGAAACATCCCGTATGGCAGCACATTCCTGTCTATATCGGCCCCGGTTGCTTTTGCCCTGTGTTTTTTTGCGCAATATATGCTTGCGAGTCCCCATCCGCACCCCACCTCAAGTATACGGCTTCCCCTTTGTAGGCCGTTATGCCTGAAATAGTCCATTAAAAGCCAGCTTGACCACCAGAACCTGTTACCGTGGCTGTTCGGTCTATACTGCCGTTTAAGCTGTCTTATAGCAGGATGAGGAGAAAGAAGTACCTTAATACCATATGCGTTAATTTCTTTTTTTATTTTTCTTTGCATTTTTTTGGTTATTTTAAAAATATTGTGGATTATACTCTATTTTTTTAAATAATATATTATTACCTGAATTTTTTGCCGGATGTCGTAGTGAGGTGATATATAACATATGAGTCCTCTGCGTCAACCGGCACATTCTGAAAAATCCCTTTTAAAAGGAGTGAATATAAATGGAAAAAGTTATAATTGACGGAATTGAACTCTCACTCACCCAGCCGGTAGAAATACCAATATCCTGGGTGGGCCAGGAGGAGCTTGTCACTCAGTTGCTTGCTGCCTGGCTTGTACTGGGGGAGGAGGATCTTCCTCTCAATCCAAGACTGCTGGGAAAACCCGGTGTCGGTAAAACAACGCTTGCATATCATGCCGGGAAAGTAATGGATAAACCCGTATATCTTTTTCAGGCAACAATGGATACACGCCCCGAGGACCTGATAGTTACTCCGGTCATCTCGGAAAAGGGCAAAATAAAATATATTGCAAGCTCCATAGTATCAGCCATGATAAAGGGGGGTGTGGCTGTAATTGATGAAGGTAACAGGATGAGTGAAAAAAGCTGGGCATCCCTTGCCCCGCTTATGGACAACAGAAGGTATGTTGAATCCATAGTAGCAGGCATTAAAATAAAAGCACATCCTGACTTCAGGTTATGCGCAACAATGAATGATGATGCCAGCACATTTGATCTGCCCGATTACATATACTCCAGGCTTCAGCCGGGAATTGTTATTGATTTCCCTGAACGTGATGACGAACTCCTGATATTAAAAAAGAACCTGCCCTTTGCTGACAATGAAATTCTTGAATACGTTGTTGAATTTCTTCAGGCCGCCCATATCTCAAACGAGCGTTACAGTGTACGTGACGGTATCAATATTGCCAGATATGCCCTGAAAAGATTATCTGAGCATGGGAATAAAAAAGAATCAGGAACCGACAGGTTGACGCTAGAGTACCTTAAAGAATCAGCAGGAATGATCCTCGATCCAATCGCGGCAGAATATTTTAATGAGATGATGGACTTTGAGGATGAATAAAGAATATCTTCAATGGCAAAATATCCGTCTGGTACCCATCGTGCATGGAAAGATGGAGTTTGCCCTTGAAGTGCAAAGGCAGTTCAGAGAGTATAAACCCGATATCATAGCAGTTGAATATCCTTCAACACTGAAGGATAAAATCATACAGGGAATAAAACGGCTTCCTCTTCTGTCAGTGGTTCACTATGAAGAATCCGACGGAGTCTTTACCTATCTGCTTATTGAGCCTGCTGATGCCCTGGTTGAGGCAGTAAGGCTTGGAATCGAATCGGAAGTACCGGTACACTTCATCGACCGGGACACTGAAGACTATCCTGCCGATTACACACCCATGCCCGATGCCTATACCATTACTAAAATAGGTCATTACAGGTACGTCACGGAATACATCCGGGAACACAAGGATGACGAGAGCAGCAGAGAAGACAGGTTAAGGGAAAAGAACATGGCCTATAATCTGCAAAAGCTCAACAAAACAGGCCAGAAAATTTTATTTGCAGGAGGAATATACCACTCACCCCGGATACTCCGGCTTCTTGAACAGCCTCAGACAGAAGTCATAGGGATAAGAAAAAGGACCGGTGTTGGCCTGTCACATATCCACAGTGATTCCAGCAGAGAGATACTTTCCGAAATGCCCTTTTTAATAGCAGAATATGAAAACCATCGTTCCTCACCCCGGGGTGAAGAACCGGACAGGATGAAGGTAAACAACAGGCTGATTGATGAAGCGGAAAGGCGTCTGTGGAA
Organism: Desulfobacteraceae bacterium; assembly: GCA_050123415.1. Lineage (GTDB taxonomy): Bacteria > Desulfobacterota > DSM-4660 > Desulfatiglandales > HGW-15 > JAAZBV01. Next base: position 6,742 of record JASFHE010000292.1, read on the forward strand.
AAATGACAGGGAAGCACTGTCCCCAGTACAACTGGAAATATTAAACCGGTTTGCCAGAAACTATGCCCTCATAACCGGGAATCTTGTGCCTGATTTTTATCAGCTGATAGTTGCTGCAAGGGGTGTCGCAGATGACAACTTTGCGTGGGAAGTATGGGACAGGGGCAGCGAGTACCCGTGGCAGACTGATGAGCCGGGTATTCCTGTAATTGAGCTTTCAGGGGACGACCTGTTTTATAACCAGAGAAAAATAAAATTTCACAGGAGGATAAAAGGAACCCGCAAACGTTTAATATCCGTTCCTGTTAAAAAAAGGAGAAGAGAAAAAACAAAAGGAGAATGGAAAGAACGGTTTAAAGGCGATTACATATGCTCATACCCACCTGAAGACATTGTAATAGAAGGATACGGCCATCATCTGCAAAAAAGGGCAATTGAGATTAAATCGGAGGAAAACAGCAGGGTTGTTCCATTTGAAAGCTCCATGCTGGATGGACTGGACCTTAGAGAAACAATTAAGAATTTTTATGATGGCAAGATATATGTCAGGGAAAATCGGCCGCTGAGAGGCAAGGTCGGCTCTGTTGTAGTAATATTTGATCCGGACATAGCTGATAAAGACGGGAATGAATCATTCCCGTGGAAGGTCACATGGCTTGGTGAACATAACCAGGAATCGGACATGGCCTTTTACAGTACCCCGGCAGGTGATGTTATGGACGGCCCCGGAATCAGCAGGTGCCAGTATGGCGGTTTTATGATGAGCTACCCTCCCATGAGGATGTATGACGTCTGGAAAGACAGTTTTTTCAGCGGCGCAAGAAATAAACCCGAAAGGCTTTTAATGGCAGCTATTGATTACTGCCTTGAAAAACATGTTGTATATGTGGCAGCAACCCCTCCGACAGGCTGGTGCAGGAGTATTGCAGAAAGATACGGGAAGAATATCATCTATATACCGATAGGGACTATCCCGCCTGCAACATTAAAGAAAATAAGAAAATTTCATGTACTGGACGGACACCATGTAAGGGACTATGCCGCCCGGTATGTTTAGTCAATCTCAGTAATTTCCGGTTAAGAACTTGCATGAGAAAAACAAAAAAAATATATAAAATCAAGGTGTTAAATCAAGATTTAGCTTGACATTCCCACCAGGGTGCCGGCGAATTTTTTGTAATACTCAATGATATCAAGAGGTTACAAGATGCCGAACACTTTCGGGAATTTAAAAAAATTAGACAGAACCTATTTCAACCAACTTTACTTACCTATCGACAAAG
>JASFHE010000293.1:0-8008 GCA_050123415.1 Desulfobacteraceae bacterium
GAATTCAAATTCAAAATGAGCTGAGGGCCTCTGATTCCTCTGCCGACTCATATTTTTTCAAAGAACAAGAACATCACCGATTAGGTGCAAAAACCTAACCGGATATCACTGATATGAAGTGAATATAACACGAATTTTTCCTAAGTATCAGTACTTTAATCTTTTTTCAATAAAATGCAGAAAATTTCGTCCTTTTTCAGGACAGAGCTGTCTATTCTATATAAATCGGTAAATGAGAAAAATCCTGAGGATTTATGAACGATCTTGATTTGATTAACCGAATAATTGATGGTGACCGCATAGGCTTCAATCAGTTGATCCGGAAATGGGAGAAACGGATATACAGCTTTGTGTTCAGGTATCTGGGAAACAGGGAGGCGGCATTGGACGTTACACAGAAAACCTTTTTAAATACATACAGGAATATTGCCAAACTGAGAGATCCTTCCAGGTTTTCTTCCTGGATTTATCAGATTGCCTCCAACCTCTGCCGGGATGAAATAGGCAGGATGAAGAAGCGGGAAATCGTACCCCTGGATGACATCCAGGAGAGTAATGAAAAAAGAGGAAAGCGTTTACCGGTTCAATTCATGGAATCCATTAAAAAACAGCCTGATGCCCGATTAGAGAACAAACAGCTTGCTGCCATTGTTAAGGTTGCCCTTCAGGAACTGCCTGAAGAGCAGCGAATGGTGGTGATCATGAAGGAATACCAGGGGCTCAGGTTCACAGAAATCGCCGATGCGCTTAATGAGCCTGTGAGTACAATAAAATCAAGGATGTACAGAAGCCTTATATCTTTGAGGGAAATATTTGAAAAGCAGCAGATAACAAAGGAGGTACTGAATGATGAAGTGTGACCAGATTCATACCTTGATGATGGACTATCTATATGACGAATTATCCAAAGAGGAACTGGAAGCATTTGAGTCTCACCTTTCTCAGTGTAAAGAATGCAGGGAGGAGATTGAATCTTTAAGAACTACTTCCGGAATATTACAACAATGGGGAGAGGCTGAACATGATATCAGGGTAATTGCGATTAAAGAAAGGTCTTCCTCTTCAGGAAAATTAAAGGAGTTTTTCAGTAAAGGTGTGTTCAGACCCAAAAAGCTGACCTATGGATTTGCCTGTGCATTATCGGTGGTCTTCCTGTTACTTGCCCTTGTCAATACGGAAATCTCCATAAATAACGGCAACTTCAACATGCGCATAAGTTTTTTTAAACGTCCTGACTCGCAGGTAAATACAGACATTGTGAAGTCAAGTCAGCTTGTAGAGGAACTGGTGCGGGAAAATTTTCAATTAACAAGTTCTCTTATTGAGCAGAGTGAAGCAAGGCAGCGCCAGGAACTTGCCTATGTGCTTTCGTCCTTTAAAAAGGATATTGATCAGCAGCGCTACCAGGACCTTAACCTGATCCAGTATGGATTCAAGGATTTAGAAAAAAATACATATCAGCAGATGCGGCAGATAGACAACACACTAAACGAAATAATCAGGCCGGCTGATATCAGTTATTAATATGCAGTAAAGGAGAAAATAATCATGAAAAAGGTAATAATAGCAGTAGTGTTCTTTTTATTGAGCGTAGCTCCATTCACTCTGGCTGAGAACAAGTCGCCGGATGACGAGCTTCTTGAAGAAATAGATATTATGGAGATGGTTTTAAGCAGGCTTATAAAGAATAACAAAAGCGGAATACCTTATCTGGGTTCTAATGCAAGGGGATTTTATTTGTCCGGTTATGGCGTGATTTTTAATGTTGCACATCATGTCAACTACGGAGTTGCAGTTTCCTTTGCCGCGCCTGATCTGCCAGAGCCGCCGGAAGTTTCTTCTGTTGTATTAAATAGCTCAAAAGGCCGCCCTCTGAAAGATACAGACGATAAAGAACAAACAAGCATGAAGATAATCACCAGGTCAAAGGCTAGAACTAAAACGCCTGGTGTTGAAGATGTCACCGATCAAAAGGATAAAATTAATGAGATTAAAAAATCTTTGAGCACGTTTTTTACCAAATACGCACCTTCCATATCAGGGCTTAAATCCGATGAAAGAATCACGGTAATTATGGATTTGAAGGGCTTTCCTTTTACGACTTCATATAAAAAAGGCAACCTGTCTCAGCAGTTCTCTGCAACACTGTCAATGGGTGATATAGTCGATTATAGGAAAAACAAAATATCAAAGGAAGAGTTAAAAAAACGCATAGACTTTAACGAGATAGAATCAGTTGATGAGGATGTTTCAATATTTTCAAATGTTATTCAGACTTCCCTTTCCCGCATGAAGGAAGATTCGGGATTTGGTTTTCAGGGTAATGTTAAAAGCATCCATATCAAGGATCATGGTATTGTATTTATGCTGGATGCCGATACAGGGATAAAGTCATTCAGGATACTAAACAATAACCTCAAAGATCTGGAGAAGAAACTAAAGGTCATGAGTGACGCATCAGGAGCTGTTTTTAGGGAAAAAGACTCCGGCAAAGGTGAGACGAGTTCTATAATAGCTTCAAGAGCAAAAACGGATGATTTCAAGGAATATGAAGAAAAGCTGATTCAAATTATCTCGAAATACGGGCACACGTTATCTAAATTAAAACCGGGTGAATATCTGGATATTGCCATAAGGTTCACCGGTATGGGGGTGAAGGACGATTTTTCAAAGGGTATTATAAAGGTGAAAAAAGCCGTTATCGATGATTTTAATAAGGGTAAGATCGATTTTGATAATTTCAGAAAAAAGGTCAATGTAATTTATTACTAATATCTGTATTCCTCCAATATCATCAAAAAGTACCTCCCATATTTTAATATGGGAGGTACTTTTGCCAGTCCATATCTGAATAAAAATTTTTAGAATCTACTTATCAACAACCTCCAGACCAAGCTGCTTTATCATCTCCAGATCATCATCAAGGGATCTTCCTTCGGTGGTCAGATAGTTTCCTGTCATTGTCCCGCTGGCTCCCGCGTAAAAGATAAGAGGGTGCAGTTCCTTAAGATTCTTCTCTCTGCCTCCGCAGATAATTATCTGCTTCCGGGGCATAAAATACCTGAAAAAAGCTATTATCTTCAGGCACTTTGACGGGGTCAGTGCATTAACAGTCTCACAGGGGGTCCCTTTTATTGCCACAAGAAAGTTAAGGGGAACAGCATCGGCATCCAGTTCTTTTATATCGACTGCTATCTCAAGTATCTGTTCATCAGTCTCACCTATACCGAATATACCTCCGGCACAGATTTCCATGCCCTGTCTTTTTGCCGCCTTTATTGTATTGATCCTTTCATCATAGGTGTGTGTTGTGCACACATCTTTAAAAAGACTCCGGCTTGTTTCAAGATTGTGATGATACCTTGTTACTCCTGCGTCCTTAAGAAGTTTAAGTTCATCATCATTGAGAATACCCAGTGATACGCATTTTTTAATCTTTATATCATCAAGCTCTCCCATGGCCTCTGCAACGGCCTCCACATCCTTACGCGGGAGGCCCTTGCCTGTTGTAACAATGGAGTACCTGTTTATGGGTTTGTCCTGTGAAAACAGCCCGCCCTTTACCAGTTCTTCTTTGCTGAGAACAGGATAAACCGGGGCCTCTGTACTTGAAAAGGAAGACTGGGAGCAGAACTTGCAGTCTTCGGAGCATTTTCCGGATTTGCCGTTACATATTGTACAGAGATGTATTTGCCTCCCGAAGTATTTTTCCCTCAGCATGCCTGCACCGGTCAGGATAGCCGGAAGATCCGCGTCAGGCGCAGACAGGATGTTTAAATACTCTGAATTAACCGGAAGTTTCCCTTCCAGGATATCTTCTGCCAGTTCAATATAGTATTTGCTGCTTTTCATAGAATTTATCCAAAATATTTTCTGAAGCTGTTTATCAGGCTTTCAGGGTTAATATCCGTAATCTCTTCAATCTCGGCAATCACCTTTGCATTACCAAAATGCTCGATTGCGTTACGGTTACTGCTGTTCCGGGGCCCGTTCATTACAACACCAAAGATATCAATCCCCTCACTTCTAAGCTGATAGATGGATAACAGTGTGTGATTGATTGTACCGAGACCGCTTCTCGCAACAATAAGCGCAGGGGTATTAAACTTTTTTATAAGGTCGATCATTAGTTCCTTTTCATTAAGAGGAACCAGTATACCTCCGGCACCTTCAATTATAAGCGTCTCGCCGTCCCCGGTTTGAGGGACTTTAAAATTATCCAGTTCAATACGAACACCATCTGCTTCGGCAGAGGCATGGGGTGAAAGAGGCTGTTTGAGCCTGTATGTTTCGGGGAAAAAATGTGTGCCATCAAGCCCTGTTTTTTCCTTTACCCACTCTGTATCAGTAATTTCTTCAAGGCCGCTCTGGACAGGTTTCCAGTATTTTCCCTTGAGACCAGCAAGAAGCATCGCAGATACAAGAGATTTTCCAATACCCGTGTCTGTCCCGGTGATAAATAGACTGGCCGGAAATATCATCCCTTCTGCCACCTCCTGAACAGATCAAGCAGCAGGTCAACGTGGGTTTCGTCATGGGCAGCAGTGAGGGCTATCCTTATCCTTGATTGCCCCCTGGGCACTGTGGGCGGGCGAAATGTTGTCGCGTGTACATTATTTTCTTCAAGCCAGTCTGATAACCTTAACGCCTCTTTTTCTTCCCCGATAATAACCGGGATTATATGCGTTGTTGATTTTCCTGTGTCAAAACCCATTCCCCTTAAGCCATTGCGCAGCTTATCGGAGTTGGCCATCAGTGTTTCACGTTCCTTTTCCATCCCGGGTATCAGATCAAGAGCGGCATCAATGGCGCCGATTACAGCAGGAGGCAGGGCAGTCGTATAGATAAGACCGTTGCAGAAATTTATTAGATAGTCCCTCATCATGCTGTTTGATGAGATATAGGCGCCAAATGAACCCACGCCCTTTGAGAATGTCCCCATCACCAGGTCCACATTTTTTTTGCTGCTTATACCCATCCCGTTTTTACCTGTAACACCCGTGGCATGGGCCTCATCAACAACCAGTATTGAATTGTATTTTTCAGATAATGATATCAATGTATCAATATCACATACATCACCATCCATGCTGAATATGGATTCCGTGACAATAAAATTTCTGGGATGATTCCCGGCGCTTGCCTTTAAAAGATCTTCAAGGTGATCAAGGTCATTATGGCGAAAGGTGTTCACGTAGCAGCGCGAAAGCTTGCAGCCCTGAATAATACTGTTATGGTTAAGAAAGTCCGAGAAAATAAGGGTATCCGAATCCGCCAGGGCAGGTAACAGCGACACATTTGCCTGGAATCCTGAATTAAAGACAAGTGCGCCCTCATGACCGGTCAGGCGGGTAAGTTTATCTTCCAGCTCATTAAAGCAGTCATAATTACCGCATACAAGCCTTGAGGCAGTTGAACCGGTACCGTATCTTTCGGTGAATTCGATTGCCCTCTGCTTAAGGAAGGGGTGAACTGCCAGTCCCAGGTAATCATTGGAACAAAAGTTAAGCATCTTCCGCCCGTTTACCTCAAACTCTGCATCTGCCAGCGGGATTACTGTTTTAAGGCTGCGAAAGAGATGATTGCTTTTGCGTTCTTCCAGCGCCGAGGTTATAAAATTAAATTTATCCACCTTTACTGCCTCTATTCCTTTATAATTGCCCTCATTGCACCGGTGATTATATCAAGGTCTTCATCAGAGATTATATAGGGAGGCATGGTGTATACAAGCTTTCCAAAGGGTCTGAGCCATACTCCCATTTCTACCAGCCGGCTCTGTATGGACGCCATATCCACAGGCGTTTTCATCTCCACAACCCCGATGGCCCCCAGGGCGCGGACATCCGCCACTGATGAAGCGTCTTCACACTCAGCCAGTCCTTCCCTGAGCTTTGCCTCTATTTCAGCAATTCTTCTCTTCCAGGGCATGGAGAGAAGGAGCTTTACACTGGCCAGGGCGACGGAACAGGCAAGGGGATTAGCCATGAATGTCGGACCGTGCATAAATGCACCTTCTTTACCTGATGATATGGTATCGCTTACATCACTGGTAGCAAGTGTGGCAGCCATGCTCATGTAGCCGCCTGTCAGTGCCTTACCTATGCACATGATATCAGGAGAAATCCCTGCTTTTTCACAGGCAAAGAGGCTTCCTGACCGTCCAAAACCTGTTGCTATCTCATCAGCTATAAGAAGTACATTGTATTGATCAGCTAACTCTCTTGTTCGTTTTAGGTATTGAGGAGAATAAAACCGCATTCCGCCTGCGCCCTGTACAACCGGTTCAAGGATAATTGCCGCGATTTCCCTGTTATGATCATGAAGGATTCTAGCCATGTCCCTGATATCATCTTCATCCCACTCATCATTATAGCCTGTCCGAGGGGCATCCACAAAAAACTGCTCTGTCAGAATCCCCTTAAAGAGGTGGTGCATTCCGGTAACAGGATCGCACACAGACATTGCCGCAAAGGTGTCACCATGATAGCCGGACCTGATGGTCAGCAGCTTCTTTTTATCAGGCTTTCCTGCGGCATACCAGTACTGCATCGCCATCTTAATTGCGACTTCAACGGAAACAGAACCGGAATCACAGAAAAAGATCTTTTCAAGATTATCAGGTGTAATTTCAACAAGGAGTGATGCGAGTTCAACTGCCGGTTTATGTGTAAGTCCGCCGAACATGACATGGGCCATTTTTTTTATCTGAGTTTCAATAGCCCTGTTAAGCACAGGATGATTATACCCGTGGATTGCCGCCCACCAGGAAGACATGCCGTCCACAAGTTCCCTGCCGTCTTCCAGCCTAAGCCTGACACCGCTGGCAGATGCTACAGGATAAACGGGCAGAGGATCTTTCATGGAGGAGTATGGGTGCCAGATATGTTCTCTATCATAACTGAGTAATTTTTCTTCAGATTTAATGTTCATTAATAAAAAACCACCTTACTGCATTGAATTAAACCTATATTACTTATGTTCTCATCAAAGGGAAGTCAATAAATATTAAGTGAAGCGGTCAGGTCTTTTATGGCTGAAATTACACAGGTTATACAGACGGAACTAAATCCCATTACAAATCCTCCAAGATTTCGTAAGTAGAGAGAAAAAAATTTCTGAAACGTAAGGTAATTATTGAATTGAGCCTGCTACTATAGCTGGTGGCGGTGCGACAAGTAGATGTATTTATTATTTAATTTACATTTGCGAAAGTTCATTTTTTAGACTTATTACCGAATCAATCGCCTTTGTTAACTCGGCTTTAATTTCGTGGCGTTCGGTGTTGTAGTGGCAAAAAGGATTGAATACAAGATTACTATATTACTCAATCATCTTTCCTTGGTGATTCCGAAAGATTTTTATTTATTACATTCCAAAAATCCTCAGTAGTATAGTTTTTAAGTTGGGATTTAAAGGCAACTGGGATGTTATTTTTTCACCATGCTTTTGTATTATTTTTCAAATGCTGATCGCGTGTAGCCTGCTGATGCCTTATATAAGGAAGCGTTAGCCTGATTTAGAAACAATGACATTTTTAAGGATAAAATCAAGCAACAGTCAAACAATTAAAACTATTTTATCCAGCTATTTCACAGCGTTAGACATGTCTAAATCAAGTTGCGTGTGTCTGAGTCAAACAATGGTCAACCAATTCAGAGTAGTATTCATATCACTTTTTTAGTGTTTGAATCCCGTTGTTAGTTCTCATTTTCTGTTTCACTGTTTTCATTCACTTCCCAATATCCACCCCTGTCAGGGCCGACTCGTCTTAACAGATTTTTCTTCTGAAGTGCACTGATTATTGATTTAACGCCATTCTCTGTAACACCATCAATATTTCTGGCGATATTTTTTCATCCTGCTTCCGGATGTGCTTTAAAAAAATCGAGAATTGCCTGCTGTTTCTGGGTGCGTTTCTGGGTGTATTTCTGAGGAGTGGTTTTTGTGATTTCCTCAGGTCTGGGGAATATGGCTTTCACGTAAACAGGCATCAGTTCGTATTGTACCT
>JASFHE010000294.1:0-8000 GCA_050123415.1 Desulfobacteraceae bacterium
ATTTCCTTTCTTTGGGGAGTATCAGTCATCTGATATTCTACCCTTAACTCCTGTTTGATAAAGTGAAGGGCATTATCGATGTTTGTAATAATATCCTGTGAATAGTCTTTTCTGTTTAATACATGGATTCTCTCGGTACCGTCAAAAACAGCGCAGGTTATGGTAGCCTGTTCACATAAAAGCCTGATTGATTCGGAAAAGAACAGCACTCCTGCATTTTTCATTTTTAATGAACTGCCCGGTTTTTCCACTACTCCCAGATTAACCAGTATGGATTCGTCATCAAGATTCTGTGTAATACCGGCCAGCTTCAGGTATCCTTCAAGCTTGGCAGGGGAGTAGTCCTTTTCAAAATCGAATTTTTTGTGAACCTGCTCCTCAAATTTTATTTTTCCTTCTGACTGAAGGAATTCGACAATCCTGTCCCTGTGCATTTTCTGGGCATTGCTTCCCATGCGAATAAAAAAGCCTTCGGAGCACTGATATGGTTTGTCCTTTCCCTCGGGAACATCAATAATGAGGATACTGCTGCTATATTTTTTAAGGTTTACATTTATTGAAGGCTGGCAGCTGTTCGCAATGTCCTGTATCTGGGACCTGAGCCGGTTTGTAATATCAATGCCTATGGCCTTACCGTCATCGGAAACACCAAGAAATATGCGCCCACCCGAGGCATTTGCAAAGGCTGTTATCTCCCGTGAAAGTGAACTGTTCACCCTTTCTTTAAATTCAACAAGATAGGATTCACCATTCTGAAGAATATATTCAAATTCCTTTTTTTTCATTAATCAATGTCAGCAATAAATTTCTATTTTTTATATTTCATAACCTGTTATATAACTACTTGTTATTTTTATGTTAATACAATTGAGAATTGATTTTATTATGTTTTTTTATTCTAACAAACTCACTTTAAAAAAACAACAAGTTGTTTTTTTGTAATATGCCTTTAAATAGACTTGGAAATGATGCGGTTTTCTAACTGCCCAAAGCAGCTTTTATTTCATCAATCTCAGGCGGAGCAAAATCCCATTTTTTTAATACTATGCCATTGTTAATCAGTATCGTCCTGGGTATCTCGCCATCACCCAGAAGTCGCCAGAAGTCATCATCGCGTATTTGATAAAGTCCAAAGGCCGGTTCAAAATCGAATTCAAATTCTTCTATTTGCTCTTCGCCATTTATGCAAACGGAAATAACATCAGGCAGATCTTCATCTTCGGCAATCATATTAAGGCTATCCATCTCTGCCCTGCAATGGGAACAGTCGGTTGCTAAGACAATTATAATATGCTTGCCGGCAGACAGGTCTTTGTGTGAAAAATCCTCAAGAACAAACTGCTCGGAACCTTCCTCTGCCGGACCGGTGACAGCGGCATTGATGCGGTCAAGCAAGGGACCGGCTGTTATCGGTATCAATAGACCGGTAAGTAACACCACAACGATTATTAGTTCTTTCAGAAAAAAAGGCCAGTTCTTAAATGATCTGTTCCACTTCCATGCAACCAAGATAGCAGCAAAAATAATTATATCCTCAAGCATTGCTGCCTCGGGTGTCCGCTCCAGCCATGCCCCGAAACATCCGCAGTCGTCCGTGACACCGGTAGCCCATGCATAACCTGTAGCGGCAATAAATATTAAAAATAAAATACCGCCTAAAGGTACAGCTATCTTAGGCCGGTAGTTGACTACAAGGGCTGCGCCAAGAAAGCATTCAAAGATTATAAGTCCCCAGGCAGAGAAAATAATCAATAATGGATTGGTTATAATCTCATAGTCACGTATCTGGCGGATAAAAAGGTCTATTTCAAAAGCTTTTGGCAGAGCTGCGACAAGCAGGATAAGCCCGACAATGCTCGATAGTATTATTGGTATAATGGATAGAATTTTTTTTAAACGGGTTGAAACATCACCGGAAACGATATTTTCAGTAGACACAGGAAAGTCCTCGCAGGATTAGAATTGGTAATTACTGCTGAGCTGTAACCATTTTCCTCAGCCGGTAGGTGATATTACCACAAAATCCTTTCCTGTCCACTGAAAACTATCAAATCTTTTCCGTCGCTGAGGCAGGCTAGTGTCATATTCAGGCTTTTACCAAGCTCAACCGCAAGTGCTGTGGGCCGTGATCTGCTAAGCATGAAATAAATGCCGGCCCGGTTTGCCTTCTGTATCATTTCAAAACTTATCCTTGAGGTAAGGACGGCCATATACGCGTCCTTGAGTTTCTTTCCCATTAAAAGACGGCCAATGGCCTTATCAAGGGCATTATGTCTTCCCACGTCTTCGCCCATTGAGATAACATCAAGATTATTGTCCAGAAGGACAATCGCATGTGAGCTCCGTGTACTCCTGTAAAGACTCTGGGTCTCCACAAGCCTTGCACCGGCCTTCATGATTTCATCCGGGGTGATTTTTTTATCAACTTGGCCATACTTTAATATTTGAGATATCTCATCGATAAATCCTTTACCGCATATACCGCAGCTTGTCTGGCTTACAAAACCTTTCCTGTCAAGGAGAGATGAAACCTTTTCAAGCCTTTCCGGCCTGAGGGTAACTTCCACTACGTTCGGATCCATGTCCGCGCAAAAACCTATGGTATTAAAGTCAGTATAGTCATCGATAATCCCTTCAGCCAGGCAGAATCCTGCCGCGTGAAAGGTCTCATCACCCGGTGTACGCATGACAACGGAATAGGGATTATCTTCAATCCGTATAAGGAGCGGCTCTTCACAGATTAGATCATGCCGGTCATTTACAGGGGCACCTTCCCTGAGCCTTGTTACTTCAAAGGGTTGGGTAGCATCTGTTCCGGATATGCGATCAGCGAGAACATTTTGGGAGTATTTTTCCATCTTTATCAGCTCCGGTTATCTGTGCCGGTATTATCAAGTATCTGAACAGCATCTCCGCTATTGACCGTTCCGCCTTCAATAACCCGTGCGAATATCCCTTCTCTCGGCATTATGCAATCACCGGCCTGATAATAAATAGCGCACCTGTTATGGCATTCTTTACCTATCTGGGTTACTTCCACCAGTGTTGTCTCTCCAAGTTTAAGCCTTGTTCCAAGGGATATCTTCTTCCAGTCAATCCCCTCTGTTGCGAAATTCTCGGCAAAATCACCGAATGTAACATTCAGTCCGCTGTCTCTTGCCTGCTGTATGCTCTCGGAAGCAAGAAAACTGACCTGCCTGTGCCAGGGGCCTGAATGGGCGTCCCCATTGATTCCAAAATCCTTTTTTACACAAACTGAATCCAGCGTAGTTTTTCTTGTCCCCTTTTTTTTACTTGTTGCTATTGAAACTATTTTCATTCGACCATCTCTGATAATTTTAAGGAATTTAACTTATCATAAATTGCCGTGGCTACCAGTTCCCATAGATCGCGGGATTTACATTCAACAGACCGGTTACAGAGATCCGGATTTTTCAGACAACCGGCAATATCCATACCTTCTTCAAGTATCTCCAGCACTTCTCCCATATTAATTTCTTCAGGAGATCTTGCAAGCATATGGCCCCCCTTCGGCCCTCTTATGCTTTTTATTAATTTTGCTTTTTTAAGGGGAACAATTATCTGTTCAAGATATTTTGCCGAAATCCCCTGCCGTTCGGCAATATTGCTGATCTGGACAGGGCCCTCATTATAATGCTCTGCCAGATCAATCAAAAATCTGGTGCCATATCGGCTTTTTGTTGATAATTTCATTTTTCTATCAATCAGATGTCTTATTTATTATACAGAGGAGAAATCTCTCTCAGAGAAACGACCGTATCCTTCAGCACAGCAAGAAATCTGTCCACATCCTCTTCGGTGTTATCAACACCAAAGGTTATTACCATTGTTCCCTGGGCATCGGCAAAATCACGCCCTATGGATAAGAGCACATGTGACGCCCTTAACGCCCCTGCCGCACATGCTGACCTAGTCGACACGGCAATACCCTCTTCATCAAGCATGAGCACAACACTCTCACCCTCAATATATTTAATCGAAACACTTATATGATTCGGGAGACTGATTTCAGGATGACCGTTCAGGATATACTCGTCAAGAAAATCGGGCAATTCCCTTAGCAGTTTCTCTTTTAGGTTTCTTGAGTGAAACATTCTTTTTTCCATATCTCTCAGAGCAAGCTCTGCTGCCTTGCCCATCCCGACAATGCCAATAAGATTTTCTGTTCCCGCTCTTTTATTATTCTCCTGTACGCCACCGTCGAACACAGGCCAGATAGCTGTTCCACGCTTGATATATAATCCTCCGACTCCGGCAGGGCCGTAATAGGCATTTGATCCGAAACTTAACAGATCAACACCCAGATCCTGAACATCAACAGGAATCACACCCACCGAATCAACAGCGTCGGTATGAAACAGGACCTTGTGGGCCTTTGCAATCCCGGCTATCTTTTTAATTGGCTGGATCGTGCCTATCTCATTATTGCTGTGCATGATTGTGATGAGTATAGTGTCATCGGTTATCGCCTCTTCAATTTCCGCCGGATCAACCATTCCGTATTTATCAACGGAAACGGATGTTACCCTGTAGTCAAGCAGCTTGAGACGCTTGAGCGACCTGATTACGGAACTGTGCTCAATATTGGATGTGATTATATGTTTGCCCTTTTCTCCCTTTGCAAACGCTACACCTTTTATTGCATGATTAATTGACTCGGTGCCGCTGGATGTAAATACAATCTCCTTTGGAACAGCACAGTTTATCAGTCGTGCCACAGATTCCCTCGCGGTATCCAGAGCCCTGGCTGCCGCGTCTCCAAGACTGTGCTGGCTTGAAGGATTCCCATAGTTATTTTTTATCGTGTCAATCATGGCTTCCTGGACTTCAGGGAGTATCGGATTGGCCGATAAATGATCGAAGTTAATAATCTTCATATCAATCTCTCCTTTCCAGGCCTATTTAAGCTGAACCAGTTCATTCTGACATGAATTGCAGAATGATACACCTTCTTCCACTTCAGCATCACAGTAAGGACAGTAACAGCCGTCACCTTCTCCATGCTCATGCTTGTCCTCCTGCACTTTCTCTGCCCTTGGTTTTCCCGCCTTCCTGTCCTCAAAATCCTTAATTGCAAGCTGAAGAGCGTCAGCGCCAAGATTGGAGCAGTGAAGTTTATTCTTTGGCAGTCCCTCAAGGGCTTCGGCCACGTCTTTGTTGGTTATCTTTTTTGCCGCTTCAATTGTTTTTCCCTTTGCCATTTCGGTCAGCATGCTCGATACTGCTATTGCTGCTCCGCAACCGAAGGTCTGGAATTTTATATCTTCAATTTTTTCATCCTCTATCTTCAGATATATTGTCATCATATCACCGCAAAGTGGATTTCCGACCTCACCAATTGCATCGGCATTTTCAATTGTCCCGACATTCCTGGGTTTTTTAAAATGATCCATAACTGTCTTTGAATACATAATTCTTCCTCCTTTTTTCCTTTTACCCGTATTCTTAAAAACTACAGTCATCATGAAATGATGAATAGTATGTTACTACATTAACCATCATTATTTCATAGTAAAGTACTGGGGATTAGATAACCTGAAGGCGGTCTGTGTCAAGTTATATTTTAAAAAAGTGGATTATCGGTTTAAAAAAAGAACCGACCTATTGTTTCACATATAATAAGTCGATCCTTAAAACACTCTTCCCAGAATGCCGTTATTCTGTCGGGTCTAAACTGTTTTATTTTAGTTTAGTTACCGCCAAAAGATGCACGCGCAACAGAGAAGACAATTAATCTGTTTCAATGTATTATTTACTCAGCTATCTTTTTTTTAAAATAGTCAACAAATATCATATGTCAAGAGGGCTTTTGGTAAGATTTTTAAGGTTAAAGATTTAACAGGTGCTCTCCTTTAATCCACCCATTATGAAGAGAGGTAGCGACAAGAACTCCGTCTGCCCCTGCTGCATTTAATTGTTCCAGATGATCAGGGTATCTAACCCCTCCGCCTGCGATCAGGGTATGTCCGTGAAATTTTTTCCTTGTCCTTTCTATCAGTTCAGTATCAGGGCCTTCCCCTGAACCGACCATATCAAGCGTGAGAAGTATAAACCGCTGCATCCCCTTTTCAGAAAGAATATCCATTGCCTCAACCGGATCAGCTCCATTAAGCTCATCTGCCCTGGAAAGCACCTTTCCTCCTGATATATCAATGCTGAAAAGCAGTTCGTCAACTGGAATTCTTTCTGTTATGCGGGGAATTTCATCCATGTCAGAAAATGTCTCCGAACCCAGTATTACTGTATCAGCACCGGATTTTTTAACGGCAAGGGCCGAGCAGACATCAAAGGCTGCCGCATCCACCAGCAAAGAAACTCCAAATTCCGCTCCTGCACGTTTTATTATCCGGCTGTTACTACCGTTTTTTTGAATGGCATTAAGATCGGCAATATATATTTCGGAGCACCCGGTTTCCTTAATGAGAGCACGGGCAATATCAAACACATCGCTTCCCTTAACAAGCAGGCTCTCAACAGGTCTGTATTTTTCCCTCTCCCCCTTTGCAGCATGAACAACCAGACCATCAAGAAGATCGATTACCGGTATAATTTTCACTTTTCATCTTCCAGCATAAACTTGAATCTCTGAGTCATATCATTATCAGGATCAATCTCAATTAACTTTTTAAGCTGATCTTTTGCCTCATCGATCCGGCCTGCATCCACATAATGCACCCCTAAAAAATAGATGGCATCAATACTCCCCGGATCGAGTTTTATTGACCTTTTCAGCTCTTTTTCCGCAAGCTCATACGAGCCCATTCTCTGATATGCAAGCGCCAGTCCGAAATGGTTATCTGCCTTTTTCGGTTCAATCTCAACGGCCTTTTTAAAAATCCTGATAGAATCATCAAGCTTTCCCATCTCCCCGTAGACCATGCCAAGATTAAAGAATATATTTGAGCCATAAAAACCAAGATCTATCGCCTTTTCGTAACACTTCACCTCATTCTCATGATCACCGAGCTGCCCGTAGCTGTAACCCATATGATACATTGCAAGACCATTATCAGGATTGTCTTTTAAATAAAACTCATGAAGGATAATACTCTTTTCATATCTCCTGTTCTTCATTGCCTCATCGGCTTTTTCATCACAAATCATATCCGTTGCGGGTATAGTGTTTTTTTGTATTGGAGCAGTCCCGCATCCGTAAAATACCTGCATGACCATAAGAAGAAGGGTAAAAATGACAGAAAGCAATAAACAGTTTTTTTTCAAGGTACTATCTCCTGAATCAGATTGTTTGATTAGTAGAAATAACAATATGCCCCATAAGTATTTTAAAAACAATTTAAAATTACGGTAATTTCCTGTATGTTTTATATAAATATCAAAGGAAAAATTCAATGAGACCAATAGAAGACAAAAGAAATGAAATGATCAGGGAATTTTTATCCTCCTGGTTTCTGCTGGGCGGTTTTCTCTCATCTGATACATACAAGCGGACAATGTGGGCAGCGGATGAAACACTGAGTTCCCTTCAGGCGTCTTACAACCTGACTTTTCGAAAGGAACTCCCTGAACCGGGCTCCAGTGAAAGGCTGATCATGGCTGGCCATGAATGGCTTCTCCGGCAATATTTTCTAAAACCGTTAAAGAGAGAGGACCTGGAACTTGCTATCGAATGGTATACGGCAAATTCAGCAGTAAAGGCATTCCCTGTAAAATTATTTAGATCCCTTACAGAAACAACCAGAGGGGAAGATATTTATTTGCCTGTTGATATATGGGGATTCCCGGGAGGCCAGACCTTTTTTTCCGGTATGCCGTGCATGAGTTTTGAAGGGCCCGGAGGAATAGTGTCCTTCATTGAACCTCAGATGTGCAGATATTTCGGCTCAATAATCCATGCCACCAAGGGCAGGCTCATGTATGACGCTGCAGGCGAAAGACACGCCGAATTTGGTTACAGGACCGATCCCGATGAGATGATGTCCATTGCCAAGCTTCTGTCTATTTACATCGGCAACGGAGGC
>JASFHE010000295.1:0-7993 GCA_050123415.1 Desulfobacteraceae bacterium
AACTCTTCAAGCAATGTTTCCTCAATTGATTTGCGTCGGTTATAAACATCCATGAGCAGGGAATAAAAATAATCCATATATGCCTTGATGGCACTTATAAAAATTTCGTCCTTGTTTTTAAAATAAAGGTAAAGCGCAGCCCGGCTTAACTCGGCACGTTCGGATATTTTGTCCATTGTGAGGGCATAATAACCCTCTTCATCAAATATTTCCATTGCAGCCTGAATCGCCTGATCCCTGCGCTGTTGTTTTTCACGTTCTCTTCTTTCCGCAACACCCATTTTAAAGCCTTTTTACTTTTTATTCGAATTAAAACAGTCAGATATTGTTTCTCCGACAGAACAATCCATTAGACAGAGGGTCCACATACTAGATTGAGAGTACAGAGTTGTCAAGCTGGAAATTGGACAAAATTATTTCTTAACAAAGACTTACATAATTTATGATGTTTCGATAACCAGCTACTAAATCCTCACCCCGGCAAAGGAAGAATTCCCCATTGATGTCATTATCTCGCCTGAGATTTTATCTCCATCAACCTTGCCGGAACCTGAGACTTCTATCTTTTTAAAAAATTTTTTCATCGTCATTGCAAATGAAAAGCTGCTTCCTTCAACTTTTCCTCCGTCAAAATCGATTGTTCCCATCATGCCTGCGGACATGGTCCCGCTGAGATCTTCACCATCTGTTTTAAGAGTTAAAGTACTTTCCATGCTGCCCAGCGGGGTTTCTGCCGTAATCTTATATGTTCCGTCAATGCTCATTTGATATTCTCCAGTCTGTTTTTTCGAGAAAATAACAATCTGACAGAACAATTTCAAGCAGGTTAATACATTAATTCTGCACCTGAGTATTATCTGGTGCCCATTCAAAAACTAAAGTTTTTATTCGGTAGCTGTCAGCACTCAGCGTTCAGCTTTCAGCAAAAGGTTTTTTAAATATAGACTTAGCTGACGGCTGATAGCTGACAGCTGAAAGCTCCATCCAGAAATTGCCTCTTTCTGGATGGGCACTGCTATCTATAAACTTTTTTTATCAGAATGAAAAAAATATTCGTTTTAATATGATAAAAAGTATATAACCTGTTTCGGTTTTTTGTGAATTCATGTTTTAAAATAGGTGTAATTATAATATAATGGCATAATATAGTTTAATATCTGCAGAATTAGGTTTATAAAATATTTTGGCCTTTTTAATTTATTAATATTGGCATATGAAAAATCTCCACAATACTCTTTTTAAAATACGCGGATTAAGCCTTAAACTGAAACTGCTTATTCCCTTTTTGTTCTTTGCCTTTTCCAGCACATCCATCCTCACAGTAATCAGCATGACATCCCAGCAAAACCTTATTAAGAAGGAAGAAAGAAATCTAATATTACAACACTACCGCTATTTTATGGAAAGAGTGAAGCAACGGGAATTGCAGTCTTTATCAATCGCCTCTTCAATCGCTGAAATTCCTAATGTAGCACGTTTACTTGCAAGGAGGGATAGAAGCGCATTACATGACCTTTTAATAGCCCCATATAAAGCTCTTCAAAAGAATAATGATATCTCTCAGTTCCATTTTCATATACCGCCAGGAATTTCTTTTTTAAGGCTGCATAAGCCTGAACATTATGGTGATAAACTTGAATCCTACAGAAAATCAGTCTCTCAGGCACTTGCAGGATCAAAACCATCCGCCTGCCTTGAGAGAGGCGCCACAGGCTTAGGCATAAGAGGCGTTGTACCAATTTACTATGAAGGAAACATTGTCGGAAGTATAGAGATAGGTTTTTCATTTGGGAAAACCTTTGTTGAAAGCTTCCATAGAAGCTGGAAAATCAACACAACTCTTTATGAAGTGGAAAGTAAAGGGAAATACAGGCTTTTAGCATCTTCCGGTGATTTCTCTTTACCTGATATTACAGATCTTTATAAACATAATGAGAATAGTAAAAATCCTGTTGTTCTGATTGCACCTGAGAAGCACCCGGATCAATCAATAATTATTGCCCCTGTTGTAAATTGCTCAGGGAAAACAGTAGCACTGATAGTATTCAATAAAGACAGAACAGAAATCATAAAAAGACTGGCTGGCACACAAAATCTTATGATTTCCATGGGATTTGCAGTAATAATAATATCCTTTCTGTTCATTTATCTTGTGATTGACCTGTTCATAAAACCTATCAAGGAAATAGTCGACGAGGCCCAGGACATTGCCCTTGGCAAAAGGGAAAGCAGGCTTGAAGAAAAACCTGCCGATGAGATAGGTTCTCTCACTAACACGCTTAATACAATGCTTGATGCCCTGAAAAACAGGCGCATACAAATTGAAGATTATGCGAAAACCCTTGAAAAACGCGTTGATGAAAGAACAACAGAACTGCTTGCCTCTGAGGAGAAATACCGTGCAGTTGTCGAGAACGTTCCTGTTGTCGTTTTCAGAATATTGAAGGACGGTACAACTGAATTTGTTAATTCATATCTTACTGAAAATATAGGGTACTCTGTTGAAGAAGCTGTAGGAGATAAAAGATTCTGGAGAGATAAAATCGCAAGTGAAGATCCCGAAGCCTTTTATACTATCCGTGAAACCTGTTTTACAAAAGGTGAAGACTGCCGTCTTGACCACAAGGTCAGGGCAAAGGACGGCAGGCTCCTGTATTTTATCACCCACTCAATTCCCGGCAAAGACAAGGATGGGGCAGTACAATGGGTTGACGGTTTTATGCTGGACATAACAGAACTGAAAAGGCTCCAGGAACGGGCCATTCAGACAGAAGAAATCAGAACTCTTGGTGAAATCTCCGCAAGGATGGCGCATGAAATAAGAAACCCCCTCAGCATAGCAGGCGGATTTGCCAGGAGGTTGAGAGATGCGCTGGATATTGAAGATCCAAATAAAAAACTGGCCCTTATTATAGTTGAAGAGGTAGCGAAACTGGAGATATTTGTTACAGGTCTGTTATCAACAATAACACCTTTTGAACTTTCACTTACAGCAGTAAACCTCAATGAAATAATTGAAGAATCGGTCTCAGAGCTTGAACAATTGTGTAATTCGAGGAAGATTAAAATAGCTGCCGAACTCAAAACGGATATTCCGGATATTCAGGCAGATAACAAATTGCTGTGCCAGGCGATTATAAATATTCTAAAACATTCCGTTGTATCAACACCACCGGGAAAAAGCATCTCAATCTCAACTGTCATTGCAGATGAAGAGATTATTTTTGAGATTACACATATAGTCGAACATATGTCAAGCGCTGATATTGAACAGTTCTTTTTCCCCCATATTGAGCCTAATTTAGAAGAAAGTGTCCTGGACCTTCCTTTGTCCAAGATTATCATTCACAGACATGGAGGGAAAATTGATCTCATCAAAGGAGAAAATAATTTATTTAAAATAATTATTTCCTTCCCTACCGCGCAGGATTAGCAAATACTACTGTTTTCCGAATCCACACACCGGATAGCGGCATTCTTTGCAGCTTGAGCAGAATCCACCATGACCAAGTGAGGAAATATATTCCTTTGTGACTTCCTCTCCGGCTACAATCATTGGTACAACCAGTTCAAAAATACTTGCCCTGTGATACATGACACAACCGGGCAGCCCTACTACCGGGATATCACCAATATATCCAAGCATGAACATGGCGCCCGGATAAACCGGAGCCCCGTATGTTATAACCTTTGCACCTGCGGCCCTTATACTTGAAGGGGTTTGATCATCCGGGTCAACTGACATCCCACCTGTCAGGGCAATAAGCTCTGCACCGCTATTTAAGAATTCATGAATAGCTTCAACCGTTTTGTCAACATCGTCCGAAACGAAAACCTGTTTCATAACTTCACAATTCAAACCGGCAAATTTCTTTTTAAGTACCGGACCGAATTTATCCTTAATGCGTCCGGAGTATACTTCACTCCCGGTTGTTACCACACCAACTTTAAGATTTCTGAACGGCTTAACTTCGATTACAGGATAATATTCTTTGCAGATGTTCTCGACTTCTTTGATATTCCTCTCAACTGTCGCAAGGGGAATTATTCTTGTCCCTGCCAATCCTGTATCCTTTGACACTATCTGATTTCCATGTATTGTAGCAAAGGTAATATCTTCAACAGAGTTGATTTTCAATAGCGCTTCCTTGTTTATCTTGAGCAGCCCTGATCCGGTCGATATAAAATTGATCCTGCCTTCTGACGGATCGGTCAGACTGATCCCGTTTCCCGAGGCTGCTTTGGCTATTCTTTCTGCAGCATCGTTTTCATGGACATAACCGTCTCTGGGATCAAATACATATATATTTTGTTTACCCATATCAAGAAGCTGGGAAACATCTTTTTCACTTATTGTGTGACCTTTTTTAAAGGCCGGCCCTTTGAATTCTCCAGGGATGATCTGGGTCATGTCGTGCGCCAGCATCATTCCAACTGCTTCTTCAAGTGGAACGCTTTTATGTTTTATTTCACTCATTGAAAATTCTCCTGCTGAATATCCATAATAATTATAATAACATAGATATATTAATTATGAAATAAGGTGTATAGATTAAAATCGATTATCTGTCAATACAAGAAAAAAAATTCTATTGCCTCAATTCAATAACTTTATTAAACTCCAAAATTCATTACAAACCACTTCAGAGAGGACAACACCTTGAACTCACTTATTCTTGCCATTGCAACCGCTGTTTTATATACCATCGCATATCATACCTATGGTAAATATCTTGCAAAAAAGATCTTTAAACTCGATCCTGAGGCAGCTTGCCCAAGCTCTGCTCTCAGAGATGATATTGATTTTGTACCCACACAAAAGCCGATCCTTTTCGGGCACCACTTTACCTCAATAGCAGGCACTGGCCCTATTCTCGGACCGGCAGTTGCCATCATATGGGGATGGGTGCCCGCTATGATCTGGATCATCATCGGTTCTATATTCATGGGAGCAGTCCACGATTTCGGAGCGATGGTAATTTCTCTCAGGAACCAGGGGCGCTCCATTGGCGACATTTCAGCGACAGTGATAAATAACAGGGTAAGATTCCTCTTTTTGCTTATCATATTTTTCCTGCTCTGGATTGTTGTTGCTATATTCGGGGTAGTCATAGGAATTGTTTTCAATCTTTATCCGCAGTCTGTAATACCCGTGTTCTGTGAGATCCCCATCGCTGTCTGGCTTGGATACATGATCTATAAAAAAGGAATGTCACATCTGCCAATCAGTATTGTTGCTGTAATACTCATGTATATAACTGTGGCCATAGGTGCCTACATACCTGTTGATATCAAACCTCTTGCCTCACTCCTTGGCCTCAGCCCCATTGCATTATGGGTAATCATTCTTCTCATTTACGCCTATATTGCATCAACACTCCCGGTACAGGTACTTCTCCAGCCAAGGGACTACATAAATTCACATCAGCTTTTTATTGCCCTTGGACTTCTTTCTCTCGGTGTCATTTTCTCTCGCCCTGACATAGTAGCTCCTGCGGCAAACCTGTCGCCTCAGGGTGCACCCCCCATGTGGCCCATGATATTTGTAATAATCGCCTGCGGAGCCATTTCAGGATTTCATGCACTTGTTTCGTCCGGGACATCATCAAAACAGTGTGATGCTGAAACAAGTTCGCTTTCAATAGGTTATGGAGGAATGCTTCTTGAGGGTATGCTTGCGACATTTGTTTTAATCTCATGCGGAGCGGGTATCGCCATTGGTTTTGGTAGCGGAGGGGAAACATTTACGGGAGTTGCTGCCTTTAATCATCACTACGCAAGCTGGATTGGCGGGAGCGGCCTGGGTAACAGGCTCAGCGCCTTTGTGGTAGGTTCGGCAAACATGATCGAATCAACTGGTATCCCTGCCAAGATATGTATGACAATCATGGGTGTATTTATTGTATCATTTGCAGCGACCACTCTGGATACAGCAACACGTCTGCAGCGTTATATAGTCGGAGAAATCTGTACAATCGTGCATTTTAAAGCAGGAGCCAGGAAACATCCGTCTACTATGATAGCGGTTGTAACAGCACTGATTCTCGCATTCTACAATGGCAGCGGGACCGGTGCCCTTGTACTGTGGCCGCTGTTCGGGGCGACAAACCAGCTGCTCGCCGGTCTTGCCCTGCTTGTAATTACTATTTACCTTGCAAGGAAAAAAACCGGCTATTTATATACAATGATACCCATGGTCTTTATGATAATCATGACAGGATGGGCAATGATTATAAACCTGGATGATTTCTACAATGATGGTAACTGGCTCCTGTTCTGTATAGGATATATTACCATACTGCTTGAAATATGGATGATAATCGAAAGTATAATTGTAATGAAGAAGGTAATGACATCATCTGCCAGTACTGATGGATAATTCTGCATATCCGATTAAACCTTCAAAATAACGTAGAGACAAGGCATACCTTGTCTCTACAGAGGTCCCGAAAATACCCGGATTATATTCCGGAACTATGTATTCCATTACCTGATTCCGGAATTCATTTACACAAATTATTGGTAATTATTTACATTCCTGGAAAATCGTTATTATATCAATCCGCGTTATCCACTTGATTTAATTGTTATTTATTACGCCTTTGGCACCGGAAGAACATCTGGCTTGATATTTGCTAAAACATAATAAAGCAATTCTTATATAATCCAGATTTTCATAAAAAAATAGCAGGGGGAATTTCGTTTAAAAAAAGCGGAACTGCTAAATGAATCCAGGAGGAAAACTGTCTAAATATGGCATTTAATATGGATACAAACTCTATTGATATTGAAAAGGTATTTATAAACCATCTTGAAAAAAAAGGTATTGGACAGCAAAATATAGATAGATTTATAAAAGATCTTATCAATTCAAAGTTTGATGACCCTAATACAAGTCTTCATCAGGTAAGCAGTCATTTAACCCTTCTCGGCTGGGAAGATACGTTAATTGACTACTATACCCTCCAACTGGCCCAGGCATATCTGGAAAACAGCAGTGCAATAAGCTGATAAAACTGATCAACAGATATCCCTGCAGGCTTCTTAACCTCAGATTTGCAGAAGGGAACAAGGAGAATCTTCCGGAAAAAATCAAAGAAAAAATTGTTTCCACTGAAAACGGAGATATCTGTTTGTAGGAGCAGGGGTGTGGATTACGGCATTTTTCTTTGAAACCATATGGATACATAATATAGCGCTGGTGCTTGTTTTTGGCTTTCTCGGTGTATCAGATACCGACCCGGTACACAGTCTTATAGTTACATCCCTATTTTTTCTTCTTGTAAGTGCAGCCGGTCTTCTTATCCTGCGAAGCGGTTATAAACTCCGTGAATAAATCCTGTTTTACAAATTTTTACAACTACTCTGTTTCTTGTGCATACCTGTCTGTCAGAACAGCGTTGATAAACGTGATCGGCTTATTGACCTTTGTAAACCTTAAGGGGCAATGGATCATTCCTTTGGGAATATGAACAACAGTAGTTTCGGTTATGATGTGTTTTTCGAGTTCTTCACCTAAAAATAACTCCACCTCGGCATCAAATTCTCTGTAATTACTTCCTGTGCCGATAAAGCATAAATACTGTTCAAAATCATGTGCGTGAGGTTCTTCAGGTATTTCAAAAGACTCAGTCACATAGGATAATCTGAGGCCAAAATTTCCATACCCAAAATTTTTCAGGCTGTTAAATTTTACACGGGGAAGAAAAGGCGCAATTTCACCATCCCGGACAACTTCCCGGGTGAAATACTTTCCATACTTTGATCCTGACATTAAAAACGACCTCCTGTATTGAGAATTATCTTCTAATTATATATTGCGTTAATATTTAATTTTATGGCAAATTGTCCTCAAAAAATCAAACTCGAGTTTTATTTCTTTAGAAATGAGGTAACTACTCACCCCCTTGAATCGAGAAAGCAATCCAAAATAGTGCATTTAAGTAGATTGGACAAACATTTTTCTTGACAACATAGAGCATTACAGCTATGC
>JASFHE010000296.1:0-7942 GCA_050123415.1 Desulfobacteraceae bacterium
CCCTGACTCTGAATGACAGCATAAGTACTGCCTGGCACCAGAGCTCCTCAAGGGGGCGATTTGTAAATCTCAGATCAAGCCTCATATTATTTTTCCTGATTTTGATCCTTGATATGTGCTAAATAAATATTATCCAGCACGCCATTTATAAACGCGCCTGATTCTTCCGTACCGTATTTTTTCCCCAGTTCCACTGCCTCGTCAATAGAAACCTTATGGGGGATATTCTCCATATACAACATCTCATAGACACTCAGCCTGATAATACTCCTGTCCACTCTGGACATTCTTTCCAGGCGCCAGTTTTTTGATGCTTTTTTTATAAGTTTATCAATATGGTTCCGGTTTTCACATACACCCCGAACCAGTTCTCTTGAAAAAGCCCTGAGAGATTTAGGAGCACTGAAATTCTCACATATCAACTCAAAACTCCTGTCCGGATTTCCGGGATTGTATTCCATATGAAAGAGGATCTGGGTTACCAGTTCCCGGGCTTTTCTTCTGTTTCCCATTATACAGTATCTTTATATATAAGCGGCAGGTTACAGTTATTTCATGGTTTTAAAAAGGCTTGCCATCTCCATGGCTGCCATTGCCGCATCCCAACCCTTGTTCCCGGCCTTTGATCCGGCCCTTTCAATTGCCTGCTCAAGGTTATCGGTAGTAAGGACACCAAAGGTTACCGGAATACTGCTTTCAAGAGAAACAACAGCTATACCTTTTGCCACTTCAGCGGCTACATAGTCAAAATGTGCTGTAGCGCCCCTTATTACAGTGCCAAGGCAGATTATCGCATCAAAATCAGCCATCGCAGTAAGTCTCTTTGCTGCAACTGGTATCTCAAAGGCACCAGGGACCTTTACCAGTGTTACGTCATCTTCATTTACCCCATGCCTTTTAAGGGCATCCATTGCCCCTTCAACCAGCTTTGAGCTGATAAAATCATTGAACCTGCTTACAACTAACGCAAACTTAAAACCTTCGGCTGATATAATACCTTCAAGTACTTTTGGCATTTTTTTCTCCTGTTGTTTATTTTGTATCTTTCCCTATTTTCATCATATGACCAAGCTTCTGGCACTTTGTCATCAGGTATTTGAGATTTTCGGGTTTTGGCTCACATTCAATAGGAACCCTGCCGGTTACCTCCAGGTCATAACCCTCAATTCCCCTGATCTTTTTCGGGTTATTGGTCATCATCCTCATCTTTTTAACGCCAAGGGCCGCAAGCATCTGTGCACCCACACCATAGTCACGAAGATCAGCCTCAAACCCCAGTTCCTCATTTGCTTCAACAGTGTCACGTCCCTTGTCCTGAAGTGCGTATGCCTTGAGTTTGTTGGCAAGACCGATGCCTCTTCCTTCCTGCTGGAGATAAAGAATAATGCCAAGGCCTTCCTTCTGAATAATCTCCATTGCCTTTTCAAGCTGAGTTCCGCAATCGCACCTGTAGGAACCAAACACATCGCCGGTAAGACACTGGGAATGAACCCTTACAAGTATTTCCTTCTCAGTATCTATATCTCCCTTCACCAGGGCAAGATGTTCATAGTCGTCAATATCATTCACAAAGCCATATGCCTTGAATTCGCCATACGGAGTAGGAAGGACCGTTTCGGCAACAATATGAACAAAGGATTCGTTTCTCATCCTGTAGGCTATAATATCTGCTACTGTTGCGATTTTCAGATCATGTTCTTCTGCGAATTCAATGAGATCCGGCATGCGGGCCATTGTTCCGTCATCTTTCATTATCTCACAAATAACGCCTGCCGGTTTAAGACCGGCGAGTCTTGCAAGGTCTACAGAACCCTCGGTCTGCCCTGTCCTGAAGAGCACTCCGCCCTTTCTGGCCCTGAGTGGAAAAATGTGACCCGGCTGGACAAGATCTTCCGGTTTCGCGTCATCTTTTACGGCAGTAAGAATGGTTTTTGCCCTGTCATGGGCCGAGATTCCGGTGGTAACTCCTTCCCTTGCCTCGATTGAGACTGTAAAGGCTGTGTTGAATGGTGATTTGTTATTATCAACCATAAGGGGCAGATTCAGTTGTTCAACCAGATCAGGTTCAAGAGATAAACAGATAAGTCCCCTGCCGTATTTGGCCATAAAGTTTATTGCTTCGGGGGTAACCTTTTCAGCAGCCATGGTCAAGTCGCCCTCGTTCTCCCTGTCTTCATCATCAACAAGGATTATCATTTTACCGTTTTTCAAATCTTCTATAACATCTTCAATTCTTGATATAGTCATTATATATTACTGCCAAAACCAAACTTTTCCAGCATATCCATACTAATGGATGATGAATCATTGTTATTTTCAGCAGCCCTCTCCTTAAAAAATAATTTTTCAATATACTTTGCTATCAGATCGGTTTCAATATTAACCGTGTCTCCGACCTTTTTCTTCAACAATGTTGTTGAAGCCCCTGTTTCGGGGATGATATTAACCTCAAAATATCCCTTTTGACAAACATTTATCGTCAGGCTTATTCCATCGATTGTAATAGAACCCTTTTCAATCGTATACCGCGACAGATTTTCATCAATATTGACGCCCACCAGCCATGATTGTTTAACCTGCTTTTTTTCGGTGATTTTTCCAATACCATCAACATGGCCGGACACAATATGACCGCCAAGCCTGTCCGAAAGCCTTAATGCCCTCTCAAGGTTAACCTCGGCTCCCTGCCTCAATGACCCTATCGTTGTCCTGGAGACTGTCTCCCCTGAGGCATACATCATAAGCAGTCCGTCATTCATTGCGGTAACAGTAAGACATACACCATTCACTGCCACACTGTCACCTGTCCGGCAGTCTGACATATCAAAGAGGGGCATGATAGCAATATTCATGTCTCCCCCGGAAAGACGGGCGTCCCTGATTCTTCCAGTACCTTCAACAAGTCCTGTAAACATCTGCTATCCTGTCGCCTTTAATATGCCGGATAACCCGAGATCAGGATATCCTCACCATATTTCTTTACCTTAATATCTTCAAGTTTAAGTGAATCATCCATATAAACAGGCCCTTTTCCCTTTGCCATGGGTATCCCGTCGTTTCCTCCAAGCAGTTTTGGGGCTTTGAATATCAGAAATTTATCTATCAGTCTCTCTCTTATCATGGAGCCCATCAGCCCTGAACCGCCTTCGAACAGCACCGAGGTTATAGATCTTCTCCCAAGGATATCCAGCATTGCATTAAGGTCCACCCGGTTATCCTTTACCGGACATTTTATAACAGAGGTATTACCTCTTTCAATCCGATTTATCAACTTCATATCCACATCATTTCCAACAATAATATAGTTCAAAGCCCCGGAATCATCATTCAGCAGCCTGGCATTTTCCGGTATCCGAAGACGGGTATCAACTATTATTCTATGTGGATTACGCCCTTTCCCACGCTTTAACCTGGATGTAAGCCGGGGATCGTCAGCTATTACTGTGCCTATCCCGACCATTACGGCATCCACCTCGGCCCTGAGTCTGTGTACATGCTGTCTTGCCTCTTCTCCGGTCACCCACATGGAATGGCCTGTTGAAGTTGCGGAATATCCGTCAAGGGTCAGGGCCGATTTGGCCATTATAAAAGGTTTTCCTGTTTTGGCGTATTTGCTCCATGGTTCAAGAAGCTGCCCGCACTCCTTTTCGAGGACACCGGTTTTTACATTCAGTCCTCTGGACCTTAGATATTCGATCCCTCCACCCTTTACAGAAGGATTGGGATCTTTCATGCCCACAACCACATTTTTTATACCACTTTCCAGTATAGCCCTGGTACATGGCGGTTTTTTACCCTGATGGTTGCACGGCTCAAGAGTTACATACATTATATCTCTTGAGGTTGCCTTTCCTTCCAGGTTGGAGAGGGTATCCACCTCCGCATGATTCTCTCCGGCCTTTTTATGGTAACCGGACGCAATTATCCTGTCATCTCTCACTATCACGGCGCCGACTGCCGGATTAGGTGCTGTGTTTCCAAGGCCCTTTTTGGCCATCCTGAGGGCGCATCTCATGTATTTGATATCTTTATCTTTCAACTTTTTCTATCAGGAAAGGGATTCATCATCATAATACAATCGACAGGTAATCGAGGAAGGAATAAAGCGGGGTTAACTCCCTCCTTCTCTTCTGGTCTTGAGGATTTCTTCGAGTTCATTCATGAATTCATTAATATCCTTGAATTGCCTGTACACAGATGCAAACCGGACATAGGCTACTTCATCCCAGTCCTTAAGACTGCTTATGACCCTTTCCCCGACCTCTTTGCTGTCTACTTCTTTTTTACCAAGTTCCTGAAAATAAACTTCCAGAGAATCAACAAAATCTTCTATTTTTGTAATACTCACGGGACGTTTTTGACAGGCCATTTGAATTCCCGCTATTATCTTATCCCGGTTAAAAGGTTCTCTTCTGCCGTCTTTTTTTACAACCATTGGCAGAATTTCTTCAAGCCTTTCATAGGTTGTGAAACGTCTCGCGCAGTCCAGACATTCCCTTCGTCTTCTTATTGTTCTGCCATCTTTGCTTAACCTGGAATCTATCACCTTGTTTTCTATTTTAGAGCAGTAGGGACATTTCATATGGTCAACCTTTCGATTTCGAGATCAGCTTCTGCCAGCATCTGATCCGACAACGGATCATCGTATCCTTCGGAATAGTATATTTTACTGATCCCGGCGTTAATAATCATTTTTGTACATATCACACAGGGCTTATTAGTACAATAAAGAACTGATCCGTTAATGGATATGCCGTGATAGGCTGCCTGTATTATCAGGTTCTGTTCCGCGTGAAGACCTCTGCATAATTCATGTCTTTGCCCAGAGGGGATTTCCGAATCAGCCCTGAGGCACCCTGCTTCCTCACAGTGCCTGAGACCTGACGGTGCGCCATTATAACCTGAAGCCAGTATTCTTTTATCTTTTACAAGTATGGCTCCGACATGACGTCTCATACATGTTGATCTTTTTGCGACAAGCTCGGTTATAGCCATAAAATATTCGGGCCAGGTTGGTCGGGACAATTATTCCTCCTTGTCTGATAAAGCTCTATAAAGCTCAATTAGCTGAGATATTCATATATAGGAAATTTTGCACACAATTCATTTACAGTCGATCTTGTTTCTTCCAGGATTTTATCATTGTTTATATTTTCCAGAACATTTTTAATGAGACCGGCTACAATTCTAATCTCATCTTCCCTGAAACCGCGGGTGGTAACAGCCGGTGTCCCTATTCTCAAACCGCTGGTTACCTGCGCGCTTCTCTTCTCAAATGGTATTGTATTTTTATTTACGACTATTCCGGCCTTTCCCAGGGCCACTTCAGCTTCAACACCCGTAATATCCCTTGCTGTAAGATCAACAAGTATAAGGTGGTTGTCGGTCCCGTCTGAAACCAGATTAAATCCGTATTTTATCATTTCCTCAGCCAGTACCCTTGAATTTTTTATTACCTGTTTCTGGTACTCAATGAATTCAGGCTGCAAGGCCTCATGGAAACAGACGGCCTTGGCCGCAACAGCATGCATAAGAGGCCCGCCCTGAATACCGGGAAAGATACTCTTGTTTAATGCCTTTTCATGTTCCTTTGCAGATAGTATAAGTCCGCCTCTTGGCCCGCGAAGCGTTTTATGGGTTGTAGAGGTGATAAAATCTGCTATTCCTACGGGTGTGGGATGCTGTCCGGCAGCGATCAGGCCTGCAATATGGGCCATATCCACCATCAGATAGGCACCCACTTCATCAGCTATTTCCCTGAACCGGTTAAAATCGATTTCCCTTGGATATGCGCTGGCACCAACAACAATCATCTTTGGTGAATGTTCCTTTGCAAGGTCATAGACCTGATTAAAATCGATTGTCTGAGTTTCGGGATCAAGTCCATAGGAAAAAGCTTTAAAAATATTTCCTGAAAAACTTGCCTTACTTCCATGGGTGAGATGACCTCCATGAGACAGGCTCATTCCAAGGATGGCGTCACCGGGCTTTAAGACAGAAAAGTAGACAGCCATGTTGGCCTGGGAGCCCGCATGCGGCTGAACATTTACATATTCGGCATTAAACAGTTTTTGGGCTCTTTTTATTGCAAGATCCTCAACAGTATCAACGTTTTCACAACCGCCGTAATACCGTGCTCCGGGATACCCTTCCGCATATTTATTTGTCATTACATTTGACTGTGCTTCGATCACAGCCCTTGAAGCGTAGTTTTCGGAAGCTATAAGAACAAGACAGTCCTGCTCCCTTTTTATCTCCCTTTTTATTGCCTCAGCAACTTCGGGATCAACTTTAGAAAGTCCTTTATCAAACAACAGTATCACCTCAACTATCTATTCAGCAGTCTATTTTATCTACACGCGTTTTGTGCCTGCCGCCTTCGAAATCCGTTTTAAGATATACCTTGAGCATTTCAAGCGCAAGTGCGTCGCCTGTTACTCTTGCGCCAACAACAAGAATATTGGCATTATTATGCCTGCGACACATTTCGGCAGTAAAAATATTATGACACAGGGCCGCGTTAACTCCCCTGAACCGGTTGGCAGTTATGGACATACCGATACCCGAACCGCAGATCAGCACACCTTTTTCAAATTCACCTGATGAGATGGCTCCGGCTACTTTTTGTGCGATATCCGGATAATCGATTGAATCCGTGCTGTACGCGCCCACATCCGTTACTTCATATCCCGGCTCATCGGAAAGAAGATCTTTATATTTTTCCTTTAAATCAAAGCCGGCGTGGTCTGAACCAATTATGATCTTCATTGGCACTCCTTTTCATAGAGAATTAATTCGGTGTGTTTACGGCTCGTAGGCCTTAAAAAGCACTGAAGCGTTTGTCCCGCCAAAACCGAATGAATTTGACATTGCCACCTTTACCCGGGCTTTTCGTGCCACATTGGGGACATAGTCAAGATCACATTCAGGATCCGGTGTCTCATAATTGATGGTAGGCGGTATGATTCCGTTTTTAATTGTCAATGCGGAATAGATCGCCTCAACTCCGCCTGTACCTCCAAGGAGATGCCCGGTCATGGATTTGGTCGAGCTTATGGCAAGTTTATATGCATGTTCTCCAAACAGTTTCTTTACAGCCTTTGTTTCAGACAGATCATTCAACTGTGTTGAAGTGCCATGGGCATTTATATAATCCACATCCTCCGGTTTTAATCCCGCGGACTCAACTGCCATTGCCATACAATTCACGGCGCCATCACCTTCGGGGTGAGGTGCGGAAACATGATACGCATCACCGGAAAGACCGTATCCGGCTATTTCAGCATATATTTTCGCACCCCTTTCAAGGGCATGATTCAGTTCCTCAATAATGAGTATGCCTGAACCTTCCCCTATTATAAACCCGTCCCTGTCCTTTTCAAAGGGACGGGAAGCCCTTTCGGGTTCATCATTTCTTGTGGACAGGGCCTGCATTGCACAAAATCCGGCAAAGCCAAGAGGAGTAATGACTGCCTCTGCGCCTCCCGTTATCATGGCATCCGCTGTTCCATCCTGCACTAACCTGAAGGATTCGCCAACTGCATGGGAACTTGCCGCACAGGCTGTTTCAATGGATGAATTAGGACCCTGGGCACCAAATTCAATAGCGATTTGCCCCGGGAGCATGTTGGGAATTATACCCGGGATAAAAAAAGGACTTACCCTTCCCGGACCTTTTTCCAACAGGGTTTTATGAAAACTCTCAATCATGGGAAGGCCGCCCAGACCTGAACCGGTCAGACATCCGATCTTCCGGCAATTGTCAGGAGTGATCTTCAGTCCGGAATCTTCCATGGCCATCCTGGTCGATGCAATACCGTAATGGATGAAGATATCAAATCTTCTTATTTGCTGTTTACCTAAAAAATCGGATGCGTTAAAATCTGTTACTTCGCCGGCTATCCTGGACTTGTAGTCAGTGGCGTCGAATCTTGTGACCGGG
>JASFHE010000297.1:0-7933 GCA_050123415.1 Desulfobacteraceae bacterium
TGGTTAATTTCTCTAGTTGCAATTGTACTGTTCTTGCCCATTTCATTAGCAGGACTGGGAATTCGTGAGGGCAGTTTTGTTGTTTTACTTTCACTATTCTCTGTTCCCAATGAAAAAGCTGTAGCTTTGTCCTTAATATTTTTCTCTCTCCAATTAATTGCTTCTGCTATTGGGGCCATCATTGAGATTCTGAGAAAAGTATTAGAATAAAAAATATTGATAACTTAAATTTAAAATGAACTGCTCCTCTGCAAGCAGCGGGGTATCAACAAAGGATTAAATCTGTTTAATCGTCGCAAAAGACGGGGTATTAGTCCCGCAGCTTCGCTATAAAAGTATAGGATATATTTTATATGATCGACAATAAAGTGAAAATCC
The DNA here is from genome assembly GCA_050123415.1 of Desulfobacteraceae bacterium. Taxonomy (GTDB): domain Bacteria; phylum Desulfobacterota; class DSM-4660; order Desulfatiglandales; family HGW-15; genus JAAZBV01. The sequence goes on from JASFHE010000297.1 coordinate 379, forward strand.
TGAGTATTTTATTAGTATTGATAACACTCGCTATATATTGGGATGTCCAAACCTATGAATTTATCAATTACGATGATAATAAATTTATTGTTGATAATGAGCATATAAAAAATGGGTTTTCTCTTGACAACCTTGTTTATGCTTTTACTGATGTGAATACAGGTATCTGGCAACCTGTAACCTGGTTATCACATACTCTGGATTGTCAGTTATATAAGCTGAATCCGATGGGGCATCACTGGAATAATCTTATTTTTCATCTGGCAAATGCCCTTCTTGTATTTTTTATACTGCACAGAATGACCGGAGCATTGTACCGAAGCTTCTTTGTTGCATTATTATTTGCTGTTCATCCTATCCAGGTAGAATCTGTTGCCTGGGTTGCAGAACGTAAAAATGTCTTAAGTACTTTTTTTTATCTGCTTTGTATCCTGTCCTATATCCGCTATACAAAAGACAAAAAAATCGGCAGGTATTTTATAGTCATTCTTCTCTATGCCCTGGGTTTGATGGCGAAGCCCATGATGGTGACTATGCCTTTTATTTTTCTGCTTCTGGATTACTGGTCTTTAGGTCGTTTTAAAATATCCCCGGAGAGTAGTGGTTCACAATCTTCAGGTAACATTAAGAACCTTATCAAAGAAAAGATACCTTTTCTAATAATTGCCATTATTATAAGTGTGGTCAGTTGGATGTCACAATATATTGCCGGGGCTATGACAGATTTGGATACGATCCCTCTTCAGGCAAGGATTGAACTTTCTCTGGTCTCATATATTAAATACCTTTATAAATTATTATGGCCGACCAGGCTGGCATTCTTTTATCCATATGCAGGCAATATCCCCCTGTGGAAAACGCTGGGATCTTTATTCCTGATAGTACTATTTTCTGCCTATAGCATTTATTGCTGTAATAAAAAGAAACACGTTCTGTTCGGATGGTTTTGGTTTGTCATTATCATTTTTCCGTTGATTGGTCTTGTTAATCTTGGTGAACTGGACATGGCAGACAGATATATGTATGTTCCCTGTATCGGAATTTTTATTGTGATCATTTGGGAAGCATATAATCTGACAGCTTCTATTGGTCGCCCTAAAATCTTGTTTATTCTTTTTTCTTCTATGCTCGTAATAATATTTTCTCTGGTATCTATTGTCCAGGTAAAGACCTGGCGTAGTAATTATTCTCTTTACTCTCATGCGATAAAGGTGACAAATAAAAATAATATAGCTCATAGCAATTTAGGAATAACCTTATTGAATAGCGGCAGGGTTGATGAGGCAATATACCACCTTGGAAAAGCCCTTGAATTAAAACCACAGCAAAAGAAAAGCCATTTTAACTTGGGCTGTGCGTTGGCAGCCAGGAAAAAATTTAATGAAGCAAAAACACACTTTTATTGGTTTTTAAACAGGTTCCCTGATGATATGGAATCGATTTATTTGCTGGGACGTGTATGTTTTGACCTTGGAGAATATGAAGAATTAAGGCAATATTTTTTGGCCTATTTAAAACAAAATCCGAATGACGTTCGTGCACTGGAATACTCAGGGCATATTTCTATGAAACTTAAAAAGTATAAAGATGCTAAGGAGTATTATCTTTCAGCAATAAAACTGCGTCTGGATTCACCAACGGTACTGAATAATCTTGGAGTAATATATTATAATGAGGGAGATCTAATTAAAGCAGAGCACTTTTTCAAATTATCACTGAAATACAATCCGGACTACAGGGAAGCACTTCTTAATCTAAAAAATATCCAATCGCAGTTAAAAAAATAAATAGTCGCTACTGAAAATGAGATTTTCAGTAGCGACTATTTTTAAATGAATGTTAACGGCTGTTTTGGAGTTGCACAGTTTTCGCTGAGCCATTTGGAAGCCTTTTTTATTTTCTCCGAATCCATATACCTTGCACCTTCAGGGCATCCCTTTACGCATGCACAACACAGTATACATAAATTGGGGTCGGTTGTGTAGGTATCATCATCGGCGATAGCTCCTGTAGGACACAATGTTACACAGGTGCTGCAAAAGGTGCATATATCCATGTCAGATTTCGCGCAATCATCCGTTAAAGGCATGGCATCCTTGTAGGGAGTATTTCCCGGAACCTCTACAAACTTTCCATCTTTCAGGGGGCCGATGGATGAAAGTTTATTAAAGATCTCTTTTCCAAAACCTTCAGCCCTGGCGATATCTCCTGAGTCAGGCCTGCCGTTTGCTATTGGTGTTTCAGGGCTTGTGTATGAATGTTCGCCTATAAATGCTGCTCCTGCTACAGGAATAAAACCTTGATTAACTGCAATATCCCTGAGTTCCAGAAGCGCATCCTCAAATTCTCTATTACCATATAACACTATAACTACAGCAGGGGTATTTTTCCCTTTAAGTTTTGAGAGCCTTTTTACAGCTTCTCCCGGAAGTCTTCCGCCGTATACGGGTGCGCCAAGGATTACAAGTTCATCATTAAACTCAATGGATTGTTTCAGTGTATCCTGAGGGAGTGTGAGATCAATGGTTTTCCTTTGAGCTATATCCATTCCCCTGGCAATGGCATCTAATATTTTTCGTGTTGTTCCTGTTGGTGAAAAACATGCTGTTACTATTTTTGAAATCTGCATATTGCCTCCGATATTTGGTTTGAAGTATGAAAATTAAAGTCAGTATAAACCCATTTATAATGGTACAGACGCCTTATAGATTGTTGCTTTGCCCCTGATAGCATACCCTTCAACAGCGGCGGGAATAAGCATTGATGTTCCTTTGTTAATAGTCTGCCTTTCTCCTGTTTTTATATCTGAAATCTGCGCCTTGCCTTCTGTGCATAGTATTATTTCAACGTTCCTCTGTCCATCTTTTTTATATTCAGTTCTCTCATCCTGAAGTTCTATAACTGACAGTACGAATTCCTCCGCAACTGAAGGAAAAATAGTCTCAAAGAATTCCGCCCTATTTCTTTTTATTAATTCCGGCACAGCCGGTGTAAATGAAAGAACATTCATCAACTCTGCTTTATCAATGTGTTTTTGTGTGAGTCCGCCCCTGAGTACGTTGTCGGAGTTGGCCATTATTTCCAGTCCTGATCCCGAGAGATATGCATGGAGTTCACATGCAGGCAGATATATTGCTTCACCCGGATTAAGTTGTAAAACGTTCAGGTAAAGAGGTGAAAGCACACCAATGTCTCCCGGATATTCCCGGTTGAGTTTTTCCACCCATTCATATGCCGGATCCCTGTCTTTTATGGCGGATACAATCTTTATCGTGTCTTCCACAAGAGCACGGACATCATAATTTTCTTTGTTCATCAGATTTAAAAAAAAGATTTTAATGCCGGTTTCGTCAAGCTGTTTCTGTAAGCTATCAATGCCGCACCTGCCGGAAACATCCTGCAATGGTTCAAATAGATCTAATATTTCATCGGGCTTTCTGAAACCCTTTAATGCCCACATGGTGGTCAGTGCGCATATTAGCTCAGGCTTATGGTTACTATCCCGGTAGTTTCTTTCAGGGTTGTCTATTGCCATACCTTTGATGTTTTCTCTTTCAAAACCAAGAACGGCCTGCGTCTTATCCGGATGAGCCTGAATGGAAAGTGGCCTCCCGGCTGAAAGCACCTTGAATAAAAATGGCAGTTCCCCTGAAAATTTTTTTACAATTTTGTCACCCAGTATGTCTTTTGGATATTTTTCAATGAGGCGGTCAAGGGGGATCCTGCGGTTATTCAGTATTGCCATTGACGGGGCCTTTTTATGTGATCCCATCCACATTTCTGCCCGGGGTCTGGTAAATGGAGGGGCCATGCCGAGCAGTTCAGGAATAAAGCTTTTCGAGCCCCATGCATATTCTAGTATCTCATTTTCCAGCATGCATATCCTGTCCATATATAACTCCTCTGAATTTTCCTGGTAAAGTGAATTATTTTTATTGAATATCAACTCTGTTTTGCTTATTGTTACTGTTGAAAAAAGCTAGGTTTTAGGACCATATTTGTTTTATAATAAAAAAATTATTTTTTCTTTTTAATATTGTGCTTTTTACAATTTTAGAGATAAGAATATACATAAATTTACGCATCTTACAAATATTCTTTATAGTAAAGGAATTATTGCGAGGGAGTTAATATGTTTATGCTTGCAAATGAGGAAGCCTATTCCAACGGACAGATTATTTTTAGTGAAAACAGTCCTGGAGACTGGGTGTATATCATTATCTCCGGAAATGTGGAAATTTTCCGAAACATTGGCGGGAAGAAATATATTCTTGGGCACCTTAAAGCCGGAGATGTTTTTGGTGAGATGGCTTTTCTGGGGAGTACAAAGAGGACTGCTTCTGCTGAAGCTGTCGGCGAAACAGTTATAGCTGCGATTGACAGGGATACTCTTGATACAGAATTCAACAAGCTCTCATCAGATTTCAGATTAATTTTAAAAACCCTTGTAACACGATTTACTGCCATGAACAGTAGAGTGTCGGGTATTGTCTCCAGAGAAGATCAACGTGTTAAGAAGACCCTTTCCCTCTCATATAAAGATCAGGAAAGCTTTGTAAGCGCCTATACTTCCAACATCGGCAAAGGGGGCCTTTTCATAAAAACCTCCAATCCCCTGCCTGTAGGAGAATCCTTTATACTTAAACTGAAATTGCCGGGTCTGGTAGAAGCTCTAAAAATAAATTGTGAAGTAATATGGGTAAATAAGGATGAGTCACGGACTGATATGCCGCTTGGAATGGGGCTTAAATTTGTTGATATGGACAAAAATGAACGTTTTTTACTGGATAAATATATTGGGGGTATTTTAGGTAGATAAGTCATTATTTATATATTTTTATTTTGATTATCCTTAACTTTGTTATAGTTTTGCCTATCTTGTAACTATTTGTCATGTCTAAATTATTTTCTCAAATCAATTACATGAAAATCTCTTTCTAAAAACATCATGTTTCCATATGTCTAATTATTTAATGAAATAGTCATTCCTGCCGATTAATTAGGTAGTGCCCATCCAAAAACTAAAGTTTTTGTTCGGTAGCTATCAGCACTCAGCTTTCAGCTTTTAGCAAAAAGCTTTTAAAATAAAGACTTAGCTGACGGCTGATAGCTGAACGCTGAAAGCTCCATCAAGAAATTGGCTCTTTCTGGATGGACACGAGGTATATTATCTGGATATTTTTATGTATTTTATTAAATTCTAATATATTCGTGTTTAAAGATACTAAAGTATTAAGCTGACAGGAGAATGAAGAGATAGTGCAAGGAATGACAACAGACGACAAACTACTGGCCCAGGATGATATTGATGCTCTACTTGGTGAGGCAGGACTTGAAGGCGGTTATGATTCCAAGAAAGAAGTTGAAGCTGCACCAAAGCGACCCGTTAATAAATCAATAGTCAAATACAGCAATGTAACGGATAATGAGGTACATGAAACCATGTCTGTACTTCTTGCTAAAGCATTGCTTGAAAGAGATAATGATGTAAAAGTTATATGGAATGCTGGTGGAACGATCCCTATGGGTGCCGGATTTAGTATGAATATTCAGAATATGGAGTTCGAGAGCCTTGGTGTTTTAAAGGAAAGCCACCTTGTGGTAAAACAAAAAAGTATTGAATAGCAGTGTGTCTGCTGGAAATAAAATTGAGTATAAAGATCTTAATAGCAGAAGACGATTCAGTCTCCCGCCAGCTTCTGAAAAAAGTCCTTCAAAAGGCAGGACATGAGGTAATTGAGGCAGAAGACGGACAGACTGCATGGGCACTATTCAAGGAGAACAGAGTAAATCTCCTGATCACCGACTGGTTTATGCCGGAGATAGATGGGCTGGAATTAATCAGGAAGGTCAGAAACCTGAATCTGGAATATTATGTATATATAATAATGATAACCGGAAATGAGAACAAGGAGAGTGCATTAAAAGGATTTGAGGCCGGTGCTGATGATTATATAGCCAAACCCTATATCCCTGAAGAAGTCCTTGCACGGATAAGAACAGGCTACAGGGTTGTCGAACTTGAAGACAGATATAAAAAAATAAATCATACCCTTGAAAAAAGGAATCAAACTCTTGAAGAACTCCATTCACATCTTTCCCGTGCAGCCCTTGATGCCAGCAATTCCTACGCCGAATTAAAACAGGTCTTTAATCTTTCAAGTGACGGAATATGGGTTATTGACAGAGATTATACTGTTATAAGAATAAATGAAAGATTCCTTAAACTTGCGGATTGGAACAGTGAAGATGTAGTAGGTAAAAAATGTTTCAATATTTTCCCTAACAGTATGTGTAAAACCTCCAACTGTCCCTTAACGCGCATCCTAAATGGTGAGGAACGGGTCGATTGTGAAATGGAAAGGGAAATAAATGGCAGAGGAGTTGTTCCCTTTATCCTTTCAGCTAATGCGCTTACAGGAGTGGATAATGCCGTTACAGGTATAGTCATCAACCTGAAAGATATATCTGTTCGAAAAAAGGCTGAAGTCCTTGAGAAAGAGAAATACATTGCTGAGGCTCAGAATATTGCCAAAAGCGAGTTTTTAGCCAATATGAGTCATGAAATAAGGACTCCTTTAAACGGTATAATAGGAATTACTGAAGTTGCACTGGATGCCAATCAGGATGGCAAACGCCAGGATTTGATGAAAACAGTGCTTACTGAAGCTGAATCCCTTCTCAGGCTCGTAAATGACATTCTGGATTTTTCAAAGATAGAATCCGGCAAACTTGAGATTGAAAAATCAGGTTTTAATCTTAAAATAATGGTTGACGATATCCGCAGGCTTTTTTCAGCCACTGCAGGAAAAAAAGGTTTGAAATTTAACTGCTCCATAGCAGATGATGTCCCCGCAAACCTGATAGGTGATCCTGGCCGGCTCAGACAGATTATGAACAATCTTCTGGGAAATGCACTCAAATTTACGCATCATGGCAGTATTTCCCTTGAAATTGATGTGGCTGAAAAGCATAGCGAGTTACTAAAGCTACGTTTTAAAATATCAGACACCGGTATAGGGATACCTGAAGACAGGCAGGATAAGATACTTGAAAGATTTACTCAGGCAGACAGTTCGACAACCAGAAATTACGGCGGTTCAGGTCTTGGAACAACAATTTCAAAACAGCTTGCCGAATTAATGGGAGGTGAATTAGGGCTCCGGAGCAGGGAAGGTGAGGGGAGTAAATTCTGGTTCACTGCAGACTTTTTAATTGGCAGGGAAGAGGTAAGCAATTCGCACCATTTATCCCACACCGTTGAATTAAATGGTATGAAAATTCTCATCGCCAACAGTAACAGTAATGAAAGGGTACATCTTGCAGGCAGGCTAAAGTCATGGGGCTGCATTATTACAGAGGCGGATGATTCTGACGCTCTTTATGAATGCCTTGGAAAATCAAGCAATTTCTATAATCTTATTCTTGTTGATTTCAAGATTGATGGGGCTGATGGATTTGGTGTATGTGAAGAAATCAGAAAGAATGAGAAGCTGAATAATACCTTGATAATACTTCTCACCTCAGTAGGAAAGCCCGGGGATAGTCAGCAGTG
>JASFHE010000298.1:0-7923 GCA_050123415.1 Desulfobacteraceae bacterium
GATATTTGCCTTTATTCCAGCAGATTTATTGCCGGGATTGTATGAAATGGCTACCTCATCAACGCATACACATATGGTAGACGAATCACCAAACCTTTTTCGCCCTGGCACAACCGATATCTACACCGGTTATTTCAATAAAACACTTGTATTTGGTGAGAGAAGGGGAGGACGAAGCTACTGGGCCCTTGATATCACTGATCCCGATCCTTCAACCTGGACAGTCAGGTGGCACATTACCGGCGGTGCCGGAAGCATTGCAACTCCTGTAACACAGCAGATCAATGAACTTGGATATACATGGAATAAACCGTTTTTTACACAAATTAAAATATCCGAGTCTGAAAATAAATATGTAATGATATTTGCCGGGGGGTATGATTATCCCGGAGAGGATGGTTTTCCTGAGGCTTTTATCGACAAAAATAATAATGGAGCATGGGATGCCGGTGAAGCACATGCTGTGTCTGTTGGCGGAACAGAAGGTTATGATAAATATAATCCGACTATTGATGAGATGGGCAAGGGAATATTTGTCGTTGACATGGCTGACGGATCACTTCTGTTTAAGGTGACCTACGATGAAGGCCCTGAAAAAACAACAGGAACAGCGCAAACCAGTAACGCAATGAAATACTGTTTTCCGGCTGATATCTCAGCTATTCCTTTTTCAGAGAGCAGCCTCTTAATATACGCGGCCGATATATATGGACAGATCTGGAAAGTAAAATACAATTATGATGCTGATACTGTAAATTTGTTTGATAGTGATCTGTCTGCCAGATGGACAGTAAAACGTATTTTTTCAGCAAATCCCGGTTCTGACCTTGCGCCCGGAACAGGAGATGGTCTCGCTGCACCCTTTACGGATCCTTATCCTGATACCCCGGGTTTCGATAATACCGATCAGGGCAGAAAGACTTTTTATTCCCCTGATATTTCTTTTTATGGAAATGAATGGACCAATAAACCGGTTCTCTATTTCGGAACCGGGGACAGGGCTCATCCCCGCTATACCATGATTTCAAACCGCTTTTATGCGGTTGCTGATACCGGTTCCCTGATATACGAGACCGACCTTTTAAATCTCACCTGTAATGAGCTTGATGTTGATGCTGACGCGGATAATGACGGCGTGGCGCATGACGAAGCAGATGATGAGTCTGTTCAGGAAAAACTTAAGGCGCTTTTTTATAATAAAAAGGTGAATGGATTTTATCGGATTCTGGATGAGCAGGGGACCTGCCAGGACGGTTCAACTGATCATACCGGAGAGCATATCCTGTCTCAACCCGTACTTTTTGCAGATAATATTTATTTTACGTCTTACCAGCCGGTATATGGTGATCCGGCCAATCCAACAGGAAATGTCCTGTTATACGCGCTTGACTATTCCTATGGAACATCGGCGCTCAATTATGATACAGGAGCGGAGGACGACTGCGATCCGAGAAATCTTGAAGATACTTTTTTAAAAATCACCGGCAGTTCAATCGCATCCGGCGTACAAATAATCATAAAGGAAGGTAAAGCCTCCGGATTGGTAAGTGTAGGAGGGAAATTAAGCGGGGTGGCAGAAGATAAAAGTATGGAAATTCCCGGACCTCCGGGCGGTGTTACACAAATGCTCTGGGAGATAGAATAAAAAGAAAAAGATATTGATTATCTTTGATTATTTATAAATAGAGCCATCCCATTTTTTAAGTGTTATAACACCTGACGAAAGGACCTCTATCTTATAGGAGTTATCTTTTTTATTTTTTAAATATACCTCGCCTGTATTTGTAGCCATTCCTCTTGCATTAAAGATAGCTTGGCTACTGGTAAAGGTCACATTTTGTGGGCCTCCGTCCATTCTTCCGTACTCGACACTATGCTCGTATGCTTCATCAAGATCAATAATTGTTCCATTGGCCTTTGTATAGTTGCCTCTTACACCAACTGCCGGATTAAAGGTTATATTACTTGGACCATTCTTTTTTACAGCAGCCATTTTTGCTTCCTGCAGGTTCCCATACAGGTCCTGGGCAGCACTCCGAAGACGCATATCAGGCACCATATGAGAAAATGTGGGGATTCCTATAGCTGCCAGGATGGCAATAATCGCTATCACAGTTATCATTTCGATAAATGTAAAACCTAACTGGCTGCCAGAGATAAAAAATCTGTTTTTTTTCATGTCTTCTCCAGAATAAAATCAAATATGCACCTTCAAGAAATAAGTAAAATTAAATACAAGATTTATGCCAGGTTTTTCATTGAAGGTGCTATCTGCCTGAAAATACGAAAAATATAGGATTTATAATTAGATGTCAAGGTATCATTTGAGGATGCAAGGGTGTTATTTTGTCACTATGTGTAAGGTTTTTTGTCAGAAGTTTTTAATAAATTTCGATTTAGATAGCGTTATTATTTCCAGGAATTGCTTATCTTATCCCATTTTTTTATAAAGATTACTCCTGATGACAAAGTTCCTATGGCATAGGAAGTACCTTTTCTATTTTGAAGGTAAACATATCCCGGTGAACCTGTTCCTCTGGGATTAAATGTAAGGACATTGCCGTTATAACTGATCCCGTCACCGGGTGGAGTCCCGCCCGACTTTGTTGCGTTTTTTTTGGCATCACCGCAGCCAAAGGATATTTTATCTGCCGAGTCAGTAGAAGGAAAGGTAACTGTTTTTTCAATGACACCGTCAGCGCTTAATAATCTGTACGATGTATCCTCGTCTGCAGAAAAGACGAGCTTGCATTTATCGTTTTCTCTTATGGCCTTTGTCTTGGCAAGGTGCATATCTGTATAAAGCTCTTTTGCCTTACTCCTCAGCCTGTAATCAGGTATCCAGTTGTAAAAAGCGGGAACCCCGATCGCTCCGACTATTCCTGCTATGCAAAGACAAATTGCCAGTTCATAAAGTGTAAATCCCGACTTGTTCGTCATCAATTGGTCAGCTCTTTCTCGAATCATATGATACTCCTCCGGTATAGAAGCCTGTATAAAATGTAATTTCAGGTGTGGTTAGATTTGCTTAAGTACAAATAGATATTATACCTGTTAAGCAAATACCGGGCCATTAATAAAAGGATAGAAAAATCAAGAAGATATAGAAAAACGTAAATAGACGGTGCACAATTTTATGTGATTCATGCACATTTTTTTGTGCAAAAATATAAAAAATCAGGATTCCCCGCTCAAACCGGGTAAGGAGAGGAGGAGTCTTATGAAACCTGAACCCTGTCTCTCAAATTATTTAATGTAAAAATTTAATATTACCGATGTTTGGTCCAACAGGGATCGTTTTTTTTTGATTTTAGCAAGTCCGGGATATTTTTAGCACCTAAGGAGTGAAAATATTGGATAGTTTATATTCAGGCATGAGTGTAGGCTTTGGTTTCTTACTTTTTTGTGCATTTATATCTTTAATATGGATTTTATTTAAAAATCTAAAGAAAAAATTATTTCCGCAAAACAAATCTTTTGATATGGTTGATTTTACCAGTCATCAGGTTGAAGAAAAGCGCGAAGAGAAAAGAGTTGATATTATATGGCCTGTATCCTTTGAGATAAATAATGAGATCGTTAAGACTGAAACAAAAGAATTGAGCCGGGTCGGTGCTTTTGTAAAATGCAGCAAGCCTCTCATTCCGGGAGAACGGTTTGTTTTAACCATTGAGACCCCTGAAAATGGTTCCATATCATTAAACGCGGAAGTCGTATGGTCAAATGCCGGCATACCAGAAGAGAAGGTCGTTACCCGTGGTATGGGGATAAGGTTTATGCAAAATCCGGATAAAGACCTGGCATTGCTTAGATCAACCCTGGAAGTATATAAACTACTGAACAGCCTTTAACTCTTTTCCGCTTTCCGCGCCTCCCTCCTGACCTGCTACGCCCATAATTTTCATATTTTCATATAATTTTTCCAGTTCTTCTTTGCATTCCTTAAATTCAGTATCCAGTTTCAATGCTTTTAAATAGTACACTTCAGCGTTTTTTAAATATTCCGGATTTTTTTCTTCAACCGCCTTTGTATGGTAAACTGAAGCCAGGGCAAAATAAGTATATGCCCGGTCAGGATCATACTTAATTGAAGATTTATAATATTTGATCGCCTTATCATATTCCTGATTTTCCAAAAAAGAGAATGCGATTTTGTTATATGAAAGTGAGAATACATTCCTTAAAGTGGAAACGAATTCCTGGGGAGTCATTTCTTTATTTTCCAGATAGGGGGTGATCTTGACAGGATCTAAATCCGAAAAGGGAAATGATATTAGAAGGGTGGGATCAATATTAACATCAAATTTCCTTGCCAGTTCAAGTTCGAATTCGTTACCTCCAAGATTAATATCAACTTTAGGGATATCCTCTAAATAACTGTACACATCATATGCACTGAAATAGACATTACCGAGTTTTTGACAGTACGAGTCAAGTTCCAGGTAAAAAAACATAATCAAAGGCGTTTCTTTTTTCTTTGCACCGGCCAGGGCATTATCATACCCGGTTGTTCCATGATACCAGTCAACAAGTCCATCCACCGATGCAAAGCAGGGCACGGTAAAAGTAATAAATAAACACAAAATAACGATCAGATACAAACATGAAAAATACATTTTTTGACTTTTCATTTTTATCTCCAGGTGTTAAAAAATATTATAGGTGTCAAATAATTTAACAAAAATCAAAACCGTTGTCAGCGTTTTATATGACAATTATGCAGAAATTATGCCATATTTAACGCCTATTTAACAGGATATATGGGTATTGGTGATTATGGCACATAACTTGCTTTTGAGATAATCGGGAATAACATTTTATTTATTTGCAGTCAATTATTGGCTGGTAATAACTGAAAAGACAATAGGGATTAACAAAATGTTAAAAGTAAAAAAAGGCAGATTAGCTACAGTTTTTTTAGGCGGAAGAAGGGAAGAGGGATTTACAATTGTTGAGCTAATGATTGCATCAGCATTGTCCCTCATTGTAATGGCAGGTATATATACTATTTACCAGTCACAGACAAGATCATACGTCGTCCGGGAGCAGATCACTGTAATGCAGCAAAATCTGAGAGCCGGAATGGTTCTTATGACGAGTGATATCAGGATGGCGGGATATAAGCATCCCAAGATTACTACATCTTCCATTCCCGGTATCACAGTAGCTGAGACGGATAACATTGAATTCAGACTCATGAATAATAAGACTGATAACCCGAACTCGGCAACAGATCCGAATTTTGACAAGCTTGAGACTATAAAATACAGTCTGGTTAATAATAACTTGGTCAAGGTTAGGACGTTAGAAGGCGAGGCTGCTGACGATCCACTGATTATTGCTGAAAATATCGATTGGTTGGATTTTGTTTACCTTAAAGACGATGGAACAGTAACTGGAACCCCTACAGAAATCAAATCTATAGAGATCACAATGGTAGCCCGAACAGGAAGAGGTGACCGGGATTATTCAGATTTAGCTGTTCATGGAGCATATAAAAACCAGCGGGGAACTACAATATTTACTCCAGATGCCAATGATAATTACCGAAGAAGAATTCTTACCCGGCAAATACAATGCCGGAACCTGTAATCTGTGAGGGATAAGATGTTAAAAGAAAATCACAAAACAGTAAAGAGAGTAAAAGGGAATGAAGGTTTTACTTTACTGGAAGTAATAATGGCTATTTCAATATTGACTATTGGCCTTTTAGCTGTCGCTTCCCTGCAGATTAATGCAATGAGAGGGAATTCAATGTCAATGGATTATACCGAGAGTACAGAGCGTGTTCAGGACAGGGTTGAAAAACTGTTGAATCTTGATATTGGCGACGCCGCACTTGCAGATTCTGATGGTGATGGTACCGATGGCCTGGATATAACGGGCGATGATGCTGATCATAAGGATTATGGCTCAATATATAACATATTCTGGAATGTCGCAGATGATAAAGTCTGGAATGGCGCCGGATGGCGAGATGTAAATGGTGTAAAAACAATCCGGGTAATTGTTACATGGACAGACAGGGGTGCACCAAGAACGTACAAGTTTGATCTGCTGAGAAATAGGATTTAGCGTCCTTTTATCTATGTATATCAAAATAGAGGAAAAATTAGCATGTCTGAAAATATATTACAAAATGAAAAAGGATCGGTAATAGTAATAGCGGTTGTAATGCTTGTATTAATTACCATTATGGGGCTTTCAGTATCAAGGCTTTCAGATGTTGATGTCCAGATTGCAAAAAATGAACGTAACTACGTACAGGAGTTTTATACTGCTGACAGTGCCTGGCGGGAAGCGATCCAGTGGATCGATACAAGGGCCAGCGTACCTCCTCTGGTAAATAAAAGCCTCTACGTTAATAACGATCCGGCTGATCCGAATCCTTATTTTGCTGGTCATGCCTATAATGTAAGAAATTTCGGAGATGGCGATGAAAATGAATATAATGCCAATTTTCCTGCAGGATCACAGGACGGCACTCTTGGTAAGGTTAATTACTGGTACAAGATAGCATATATAAATGAGGAGGCTCAATATGGTGAAAAGGGGCCTGATCCTGATCATATGTATTTTCATTTCAGAATCACAGGTGTCGCGAACGGGACACAACAGGTTGATGTCACTGTAAGAAAACTATTTAAAGTAGGGCAAAATTTATAGAACGCTTGTTTTATCAGGTGTTTCTGTAATGAGTTTTTTTTGTTTGAAGTTTGGTTTGTTATAAAGAGGAAAGAAAAATGAAGACATATAAAATTACTTTTTTCCGAATACTTTTGATAAATATATCAATATTGTTTTGCTTAAATAATTATGCTTTCGCAGCATCAGATCCAAATGTAACTAATTCAACAACAGATGAGGATACACAGACCACATCAGGACTTGTTATTACAGATGCAGGTGATGCTGCAACAACTCATTTTTTAATTACAAATATACAAAATGGAACACTTTATCAAAATGATGGTACTACACCGATAAATAACTCAGATTTTATTACAGAAGCAGAAGGTAATGCGGGGCTAAAATTCACTCCCTCTTCAGACTTTTTTGGCTCAGGCAGTTTTGATGTTCAGGCATCAGAAGACGCTTCTGGAACTGGTTTAAGTGCCATTGTAACAGCGACGATCACGGTAAATCCGGTAGGCGATACACCCTCAGTAACAAACGCCACGACTAATGAAGATACACAGACGACATCGGGTCTTGTAATAAGCCGGAATGCCAATGACGGAGCCGAAGTAACGCATTTCAGGATATCGAATATAGCAAACGGAACCCTGTACCAGAATGACGGCACAACTCCGATAAACGCAGGCGACTATATAACCTTTGCGGAAGGCAGTGCCGGCTTGAAATTTACGCCTGCCTCTAACTTTTATGGAAGTGGTAGTTTTGATGTGGCTTCATCGCTAGATGCTTCTGGAACAGGTCTAAGCTCAATTGTTACGGCGACGATAACTGTAAATCCTGTTGGTGACACTCCATCAGTAACGAATGCCACAACAAATGAAGACACCCAGACGTCCTCCGGGCTTGTAATAAGCCGCAATGCAAATGACGGGGCCGAAGTAACGCATTTCAGGATATCGAATATAGCAAACGGAACCCTGTACCAGAATGACGGCACAACTCCGATAAACGCAGACGACTATATAACCTTTGCGGAAGGCAGTGCCGGCTTGAAATTTACGCCTTCCTCTAACTTTAATGGAAGTGGTAGTTTTGATGTTGAATCATCAGAGGATGGTTCTTCTGTGGCGGCACAGAGCGGTGTAGCGACAGCAACAATCACGGTAAATCCGGTAGGCGATACACCCTCAGTAACAAACGCCACGACTAATGAAGATACACAGACGACATCGGGTCTTGTAATAAGCCGGAATGCCAATGACGGAGCCGAAGTAACGCATTTCA
>JASFHE010000299.1:0-7912 GCA_050123415.1 Desulfobacteraceae bacterium
AGTATCATTTTGCCAAATGGAGCAAGAAATGGACATTACCGAAACATACAGGGAAGAAGCAATTGAATTGCTTTTTGAATTGGAAAATTCACTTCTTGAACTGGAAAATAAGCCTAGTGACAAAGAATTAATCAGCAGTGTCTTCAGGGCAATGCATACGATTAAGGGATCAGGTGCAATGGCCGGATTTGCTAACATTGCTTCCTTTACTCACGACATTGAGACGGTTTATGACCTTGTACGTAGCAACACTATACCGGTTACAAAGGAACTTATTAATCTGACCCTGCACTCCTGCGATCTGGTCAGAAAAATGGTGGAAAGCGAACCGTTGGATGAAAAAGATATTCAGGAAACTATCCGGTGCTTCAAAAAAATGATCCCTGAGGATGAAAGGGAAAACGAAGAAAATGGCATCTATAATTCGGAAGATGTTCCGGATTATGGCACTGGTGAAGAAATCACATACCGCATTCGATTTCGTCCTGCAGCAAACATTCTTGGTAATGGAACAAATCCTGTTCTTCTGCTTAATGAAATCCGCACCCTTGGAGAATGCAATCTTGTTGCTCAGACCGGTAATATACCGGTTTTGGATGATATGGACCCGGAGCAATGTTACCTTTCCTGGGATATCATACTAACCACGGAAAAGGATGAAAATATAATCCGGGATATCTTTATCTTTTTAGAGGAAGACAGCCAGCTTGACATAAGGATCATTGATGACTGCGGAGCACTGATAGATGAAGAGAGAAATAAGAAAGTCGGAGAAATCCTTGTGGAAAGAGAGGATGTATCTGAGGATGAAATAACTGAAGCCCTCAATGATCAAAAACGGATAGGTGAAATACTGGTGAGTTCAGGCAAGGTAGATGATGACAAATTGAGATCTGCCCTTGAAGAACAGGAGCACCTTAATCATATAAAAAATGATCGTAAAAAGAAAGAAGCTGTTTCGAGTATCAGGGTGCCATCAGAAAAACTTGATACCCTTGTTGACCTAGTCGGTGAACTGGTCACTGTCCAGGCCCGCCTTAGCCAGCATGCCTCATCAGAGGCCAATCCGGATTTGATTGCAATAGCGGAAGAAGTGGAACGGCTTACCTCAGAACTCAGAGATAACACGATGAGTATCCGTATGCTGCCCATAGGAACTACATTCAGCAAATTTAAACGACTGGTTCGCGACCTGTCAGAACAACTGGGGAAAGAAGTAATCCTGACCACAGAAGGGGGAGAAACGGAACTGGACAAGACTGTTATGGAGAGTCTCAACGACCCCATGGTTCATATTATACGAAACAGTATTGATCATGGCATTGAATCTCCGGGTGAAAGAGAAACTGCGGGAAAATCAAAACAGGGGACAGTACATCTTTCAGCCGCTCACTCTGGTGGAAATGTATTGATACAGATATCCGATGACGGAGCAGGCCTTGATATACAGTCGATACGCAGCAAAGCGGAGGAAAAAGGTCTGGTGACGCCGGAAATGGAACTGGAGGATAAGGATATCTACTCCTTAATTTTCGAACCCGGTTTTTCCACTGCTGGTGAAGTAACCAGTGTGTCAGGCCGTGGCGTTGGAATGGATGTGGTTAAAAAAAGTATTGAAAACCTAAAAGGTTCTATCGAAGTTGAAAGTAAAAAAGGTAAGGGCACGGTCATTACTCTCAAACTACCTCTGACACTGGCCATCATTGATGGTCTGCTTGTGGATATAGATCAGGACTGTTTTGTCATACCGCTTTCGGTAGTGGAGGAATGTGTGGAGATGCCCCGAGCAGAATCTGATCGGGCCCGTGAACGGAATATAATGAGTTTTCGCGGCAATGCAATCCCCTACCTTAGCCTCAGGGATATCTTTCAGGCAGATGGAGCTCTACCCCCTATGGAACAGGTAGTAATAGTTGAGGCTAACAACAGGATTGTTGGTTTTGGTGTGGACAGGTTAATAGGTCAAAATCAGACAGTAATAAAAACTCTAAGCAAAGTCTATAAGGATGTGGAAGGTCTTTCAGGAGCAGCCATTCTGGGAGACGGTACAGTAGCGTTAATTCTTGATGTGGCGGAACTAATCAACTCAATAAAATAACAATTGGAAAAATAGAAGTGACTCCTCTGCACGATAATGATTCTGTAGAGTAATAAAAAGATGATAGACACTATTGAAATAGGAGTAATTACCATGAAAAATATTAAAATTGGCACCAAAATTATCGGAATGGTCATAATTATTATAACGCTGATGATTTTATCATCAGGATTCGGTCTTATTAAGATTGCTAATATAGGAAAAGAGCTAAGGGAAATTGCGGAGGAAGATATTCCTCTGACGGAAGCTATCACCCAGATTACAATTAATCAGCTTGAGCAGGCAGTCAATTTAGAACGGGCGTTGCGTTTCGGGGAAGTCTTTGCTGATAAGGACAAGGCTATTGAATCCCTTGAACAGGCTAAAAGCAATTTTGATAAACATTCGCGTAAAACAGATGAAGATATAGAAGCGGCTATAAGAATTGTCGGACATGCTGCAGAAATAGCTGAAACCGATAAGAAGAAGGAATTTGAAGAGATTGACAGCCATATCAAACAAATAAAAGAAAGACATACGGAATATGAAAATCATGTAAAAAAAATCTTTACTTTGATTGAAGAGAAGAAGTTACATGAAGCGGAAATAATCGCTCAAGATATTGAAAATGAAGAAGAAGCACTTAATCATGAACTGGAGACTTTCCTTAGTAGGATAGAAAAGTTTATGAATGATTCAAGTATAAAGGCGGAACAGGATGAGCAATCAGCTTTTCGCGGCATTGTAATAATATCTACTATCTCTGTTATTTGTGGTGTTTTTATGGGGATATTCATCACCCTCTCGATAATCCGTCCTTTAAAAAAAGCAGTTGATGTTTCAAATAGAATAAGTCTGGGTGATTTGAATATAGATATTCGGGAAGAAGGCAAGGATGAGACCGGTCAACTACTAATAGCTATGAAAAAAATGGTTACCAATCTTCAAAATACCGTAAAACTGGCAGAAGAGATAGCAATGGGGGATCTATCTATAAAAGTCGAACTCCTTTCTGAGAAGGACACTCTTGGAAGGTCATTATCTTCAATGGTAAAAAACCTTAAAAATACAGTTGATGTTGCCGATCAGATTTCGACAGGTGATCTGAGCGTAAATGTAAATATTCTTTCCGATAAAGACACTTTGGGCAAATCCCTGGCTTCCATGATCTCAAATTTCAATGATACAATCAAAGTAGCGGAACAAATAGCAGAAGGCAACCTCAATGTCGAAGTAAATATACTTTCTGAAAAGGATACACTGGGCAAATCCCTATATACAATGATGAAAAAGCTGAGAGAAGTCGTGGGAGACGTAATACATGCTACGAACAATGTTGCTTATGGTAGTCAACAGTTGAGTTCAACATCCGAGGAAATGTCACAGGGGGCTTCAGAACAGGCTGCTGCTGCTGAAGAAGCGTCATCCTCCATGGATGAGATGAGCGCCAATGTAAAACAGAATGCGGAAAATGCGATACAGACGGAAAAGATAGCTCAGAAATCCGCCGAAGATGCAAAAGAATGCGGAGAGGCAGTAGAAAAAACAGTTGCTGCGATGAAGGATATAGCTAAAAAAATATCAATTATCGGAGAGATAGCTCGGCAGACAGATCTGCTTGCCTTGAACGCGGCTATTGAAGCGGCCAGGGCGGGAGAGCACGGTAAAGGTTTTGCTGTTGTAGCTTCTGAAGTTCGAAAATTAGCCGAAAGAAGCCAGACTGCAGCAGGTGAGATCAGCACCCTTTCAAGCTCCAGTGTAGAAGCAGCGGAAGGGGCCGGGGCTCAACTTTACAAGCTTGTCCCTGACATTCAGAAGACCTCTGAGCTCGTCCAGGAAATAAGCGCCGCATCAAACGAGCAGGACTCAGGCGTTGAACAGATCAACAAAGCGATTCAACAGTTGGATCAGGTAATACAACAGAATGCTACGGCATCGGAGGAGATGGCTTCAACAGCGGAAGAACTGGCAGGCCAAGCAGAACAACTTCAGAGCACAATAAACTTTTTCAAGATCGAAGATTCGTTTTCATCAGGTAAGGAGGTAGGACCTACATCTAGGACGAAAATATCTTCAGAGAAATTCGGTGTTATTGATAAAACTAGTGCAGGTATAAAAAAGAATTGGAATAATCAACTTGTTGTCCCATATCTTAGTAAAAATAAAGAAGCAAACGATTCCGACGGTGTACAAATATACATGGAGAGCGACAGACATAAGAATGAAAAAAATGATTCTGATTTTGAAAAGTACTAATCCAATTTCAACAGTTATTCGCCGACGATTGTGTGAAATAATCGTGAAATAATCGGGGTCTGCCCTTGACATGTGACATTTTAGTCCAATAGAACCTCTCATGCCCAGATGAGGTGTGGGAGGTTTTTTATTTGATATCTTAAAAAAAATAGGGCGCATCCCGATTAAACAAATTTAAGTTGGATTCATCCTGTCAGATGCTGCTACACAGCCTGTTATGCGTATTTAGCAGGGTAAATCTTTACTCTTCACATACTTTGGAAATACTGAACATACCTCAAAATATCAATATCCGGGATGTATTAATCCATTTAGCAATTCTGGCAATATTGCCAAAATTGCTAAATAACAAATTAAGATCGATAATTATATGTAATAATAATTACTTATCAAAAATAGCCGGTTTCTAAATAGCAATCAAAATCGGCTTTTTATCACTGTTGCATACACCTGTAAAAAATTTATTCCCTGAATTGGATAATCCTGTGAAGTTAAGTTATAAAATCCACAGCCTGTTTATCTGAACAGGCTTTTTAATTTGGATGAGCCGGACAACCTAATCATTGCCCGATTATCGGAACATACTCTTTTCATTGTTTTTCACCTATGTTATAAAGATAAAAAAAATCGGAGAAAATAATATGAAAGAATTTAGCGTAATAATTGAAAAGGATAAAGACGGCTTTTTTGTTGCCTCAGTTCCGGCACTTCGTGGCTGTCATACTCAGGCGAAATCCCTCGATACCTTAATGAAGAGAGTAAAAGAGGCTATTGAGCTTTGCCTTGAAATTGAGAAACCTATTACAAATGAGTTTATTGGTGTTCAAAAAGTGGCAATTAACGCATGACCACTTTCCCATCACTAACCGGTAACCGGCTTATTCGAGCTCTCCGTAAATTCGGATTTGAAGTAATACGTATTAAGGGAAGTCATCACTTTCTACAACACAGGGATGGTCGATGCACGGTTATTCCTGTCCACCGAGGTGAATCCATTGGCAGTGGCCTTCTTGCCCAGATTTTACGAGATTGTGAAATCACAAAAGATGAATTACAAAAAGCATTATAAATAAGTAAATCGATATTTTTAAATTTTGTCCCATTGCCTAATTTTTTTTTGGGATTCGAGAAGCCAACATAATAAATCCAATGCCCATTCACGAGAATGGGTATTTTTATCTACGAATCACATCCTAAAACTTCAAACATTTTTGGAACTTTTAATTGGTATCCGGAGTGTGATAATATTGCGGCAAAAAATTAAATATGTTTATTTTGCATTAATAGTCATCAATGTTTATATTTTAATAAACTCAAGATACACTAAACATAAACTGCTAAAAATATAAAACTCCTGAAAACAGAGAAATACATAAAATGGCTGAAGATTATTACAAAATACTTGGAGTGAAAAAAGATGCTTCCCAGGACGAGATTAAAAAAGCCTATCGGAAGCTTGCCCGAAAATGGCACCCTGATATAAATCCGGGTAACAAGGAAGCTGAACAAAAGTTTAAGGATATCTCGGCGGCCTATGATTGTCTGGGTAATGCAGATAAAAGAAAACTTTATGACGAATTCGGTGAAGACAGCCTTAATACCGGATTTGATGCTGAAAAGGCTCGGAAATATAAAAAATGGGGAGCATACGAGCAGCAGGCCGGCGCTTCATCAGGTGGAGGCTGGTCAGGCGAGGACTTCGGAAGATACCAGAGCTATGAAGATTTGTTCGGTGACCTTTTCAGCTCGCAAGGGGCTGGTAGAGCTGATTATGATTTTAGAAGCAATATGAGCTCCAGGGGAAGGGATATGGAGCATGAAATGACCATTGACCTTATCTCTGCCCTTAAAGGTTTTGAGACAGAACTCTCCATGCAGAAGATGAAACCATGCCAGTCATGCAGCGGCTCAGGGATTGATCCAAAATCAGGTATGTCTACCTGTACCACCTGTGGAGGATCAGGCAGGCTTAATGTGGCCAATGGTCCCATTAATTTTACAAAAGAATGTCCGCAATGTCATGGTCATGGCAGCACCGGCAAGCCATGTACTCAATGTTCCGGCCAGGGCCAGGTTATTGCCACTGAAAGAATACGGGTGACAATACCCAAAGGCGTTAAAAAAGGAAGCAAGGTCCGGGTCGCCGGAAAAGGAGAACAGGGCTATAATGGCGGACAACCGGGAGATCTGTACCTGCTCATTCATATTAAACCGCATGAAACTCTTCGACGTGAAGATGATAACCTGTTCCTTGAGGTGCCGATAACAGTGAGTGAAGCAATTTCAGGAGGGACTGTTCCGGTTCCTACCATAGACGGCATTGTAAACCTTAAAGTTCCAAAGGG
Source organism: Desulfobacteraceae bacterium (assembly GCA_050123415.1). GTDB lineage: Bacteria > Desulfobacterota > DSM-4660 > Desulfatiglandales > HGW-15 > JAAZBV01. Next base: position 6,679 of record JASFHE010000299.1, read on the forward strand.
AAGCCAGAGTGGTCAGAGCTTGCGGCTAAAGGGTAAAGGAGCCGTTAACCTGAAGACTGGCGCAAGGGGAGACATGATGGTTAAGCTCATTGTTAAGGTCCCGAAAACAGATGATGAAGATGTAATCAATGCGGCAAAAAATTTGGATACATTTTATAAGGAAGATGTGAGGAAAAATTTGAAGTTGTAAAACGCTTTATTTCAGGCTTTCTTTTACCTGGATGACAAGGTCTTCCAGGATATCATCAAACTGCTGCCGCATCTGAATCATGCTCTGTCTCATCCTTAATATGACTTCAACACCCGGAAGGTTTACATCCATATCATCCATTAGGATTTTAACAAGCCGCAATTTATCAAGTTCTGCCGCTGAAAAACGTTTGGCAGGCTGAACATCAAAGCAGTCAGGGCAGACAATCTCCTCCTCTTCAAGGTATGAAATAATGTTTTCATCCATCTGAAAGATTTCAATTACTTCGGAAACTGTCCAGTATTCTTTTGTCATGTTTGCCTGTTTGAGTTATATATATTGAGCAATATATTAAATAATTAATAATAAAGCAATAAACCATCAAAAGAAAGGCTATTAAAATGGGAGAAAAGACCGAAAAAAATCTGGGAAAGGCTTTTGCTGCCGAATCCAAGGCATCCCTTCGTAATGCTGCATTTGCACTTAAGGCTGAAAAAGAGGAATACTTAAATGCTGCGAAACTTTTTAAGGCGGTTGCGGACTCCGAATCAGTTCATGCCAACCGTTTTTTGTTACTGATGCGCGGCAAAATCGGTTCAACAGAAGAAAACCTGAAGACTGCCTTTGAAAATGAAATAAAGGCGAATGCAGATGAATATCCCCAGTTGATCAAAGAAGCAGAGGATGAAGGTGCAAACAATGCGGAAATGAAGGCCTTAACACAGACAAGAGATGTGGAAGAACGTCATGCCCAGCTTTATAAAAGCATGTTAAACGACATGATGGAAGACAGGGAAACCGATTATTATGTATGCCAGATTTGCGGTTATATTGCAGAAAATGAAATCCCTGAAACCTGTCCTGTGTGCGGTGCGGTAGCCAGCCGGTTTAAGGCTATTGCATAATGAACATGAATATCGGGCGGACGCAAGGTCCGCCCCTACATTGTGATGCTAAAAACAGGGATATAATCGATTGTCATATTGTGGCAGGTCTGATGCCTGGCTCGACGTAGCCTTGGCGAAGGAGGCTGCCTACCCGGAA
>JASFHE010000300.1:0-7907 GCA_050123415.1 Desulfobacteraceae bacterium
TTAAGTCTGCTTTTCAGGGGTGCATCACGGGAGTGATATTTTCATACTTAAATAATAATATCAGAGGAGAACATTATGGATATACAGGGATATAACATGCCTGAAGATCTTTATTACGAAAAGAATCATTTCTGGGTTAAGGCTGATGGAGATCTTCTTGTCATGGGGATGGATGAGTTTGCCATAAAAATGGCAGGTGAAATCGTCTATGTACAATTACCGGCTGAAGGTAAAAAACTGGTCGCAGGAAAAAAGTTTGCCAAGATAGAGTCAGGTAAATGGCTCGGAAAGGTATACGCACCCGTGGACGGCGAATTGGCTGAATCAAATGAGGCACTGGAAGAGAATGCGACTATAATAAATGAAGACTGTTATGGTAACGGATGGATGTTCAAGATAAAACCCGATAACATGGGGGATTTAGATAACCTGATCCATACTCCAAAAGATATTGAGGCATGGATACTGGAAGATATCGAGAAATATAAAGAAGAATAGTAATGCCCAATAGTGATTACAGCCTAAAAGAGGTTATTCAGGTTGAGGCATGCACAAACTGCATGTTATGTGCCGAAGTCTGCCCGGCGGTTTCGGCTACGAAAAATGGCTGCTTGTCAGGAGTGCACCGATTACATGAACTCCGGAGGTTATTCAGGTCTCGGGCAGGGATATTCAAGAGGTTCTTTTCCGGTGCGCAAGATGAAGGAACCTTAAAAGATTTTAGTGAAACAGTCTATCGGTGCACGCTTTGCGGACGGTGTCAGGAGGTTTGTCCGGCTGGTATCTCCCTAAAAGATATCTGGCTTTCTCTCAGGCAGGATCTTGTTCATTCAAACACCTTTCCGGGCAAGGTTACCATGATAAAAGAAAACGTCCTTAACAGCCACAATGTCTTTGATGAAGATAATGAAGAAAGGGCTGAATGGGTTGAAGACCTTGATGATCCTCCTGAACACGGCCACATAAAAGACTCGGCGGAAGTGGTATATTTTACAGGTTGTGTGTCCGCGTATTTCCCCATGGCGCAGCAGATTCCCATGAGTCTTGTAGAGATATTTGAAGCAGCGGATGTTGATTTTACCCTTTTAGGTGAAGATGAATACTGCTGCGGTTTTCCATTTCTTGGGGCAGGGTTGCGTGACCAGTTTGATGAGCTTATCCGGCATAATGTGGAAGCAGTAAAAAGTAAAAATGCTGATAAGGTAGTGTTTGCCTGTCCTTCATGTTACAGGATGTGGAAGGAATATTATCCTCCTGAGTTTGAGTTGTACCATGTTACACAATTCATTAAGCAGCGTCTCCTGCCGGAAAAATTAAAATTTAAAACAATCGACAGGGTTGTTACATATCATGATCCCTGCGATCTTGGCAGGGGCAGCAGGGAGTACGATGCCCCGAGAGATATTATCAAGGCTATCCCGGGGATTAAACTTGTTGAGATGGAAAAGAACAGGGAAAACTGTGCATGCTGCGGAGGCGGCGGTAACCTTGAAATGATAGACCAGGAACTCTCCAAAGAAATTGCTTCGGAAAAGATCAGCCAGGTAATGGTTACCGGCGCAGATTCTGTGATTACAGCCTGCCAGCAATGTGTGAGGACAATGAAAGGCTATACAAGAAGAAACAAGATCAAGCTGGAAGTGCTGGACATTGTGGAGCTGCTTAAAAAAGCATTAGCCTAGATTTTTTGCTTTGCGGATGTTTATCCCTTTCCTTTTTTTATTATCATAGATATGAAAAAAGACGAGGAGCGTTAAAAGCACTTATCCCCAGGTGGCCCGTAGGATCGAGGTAAAAAATTACAATTTATCTTGATTTAAAATGTTATGCCTTATAATTATAAGCTAAAACAATATAATTTCCGGTCTCATACTGATAGCTGAAAACCATTTATTTTGTTGATATAACCTATTTAAGGAAAGGTAGTTTTAAATGAAGATATTCTCCCGGTTGATTTTAAATTCTACTGTTTTATTGTCTCTGTTCATGTTAATCACGTTCACTTATAATACTACATTTGGAGCAGAGTCTCTTCCTGTTTCAGCTTTTAGTGCATTGCCTCAAATTGACGATGTGAGGATATCTCCTGACGGCAAGAGAGTAATCTATATGAATAATGTAAAGGATCAGACTGTCATTGTCAGCTATGAGCTTGATACGGGCGAGAAAAAACTCCTTTCTGTTGTAGATAATGTAAAGTACAAATATCGCTTTGCAGACTGGGCAAACAACGATATGATTCTATTCAGTACAAGTATACCTTATCATCGCTATGGCGTGCCTACTACTGAAACAAGGCTTTTTGCAGGCAGGGCGGACGGCAGTGAAAAATGTTATCTGCTGGTAAAGCCTATCGGAAAAAGAGCCAAAAAAGAAGGTGAACATTTTTCTCAGATTCAGGACAATATTATAAGCTTTCTGCCGGATGATCCCGAGCATATTCTGATGGGAATTGATTTCGAGAAACCAAATCTTGATACGGTCTATAAAGTAAATATAAATACAGGAATTAAAACCGTTTTTCAGCATTATAGAAAAAATGTCCGTGACTGGATGACTGACCAGCAGGATCGTGTAAGGGTTGGGACTGTGTTCAATCCTGCTACAACAACCATATCTATACTGATATATGATCTTGAAAAGAAAAAGTGGAAGAAGGTCTGGCAGACCAAACCGCTCATCAAAGATCCTGTGATAGAACCGATGGGGTTCGGACTGGATCCGAATATTCTCTATGTCCGTGCTGATCACAATGGACGAAAAGCCATATTCAAGGTAGATGTAAGCAGGGATGACCTTCCTATGGAACTCGCGGCAAGTGATGATAATTATGACATCAACGGACGCCTTATCTACAGTCATAAAACAAGGGATGTAATAGGTGTATACCATGGTGAAGCTGAAGACAGCAGAATTTACTGGAATGAAAAATATAAAAAATTCCAGAATGCCATAAATAAGGCGCTGCCGGACACTACCAATTACCTGGTTGATTTCAGTAAAGATGAAAGCCGTTATATACTGTTCTGCACCAGTGATACCATGCCCGGGCAATATTACATAGGAGACCGTAGAAAAAATACCCTGAGTATAATAGCTAATACATACCCACAGCTTGAGAAAAAACTGCAGGGAAACAAAAAGGTAACCTATAATGCACGTGACAGCCAGGAAATAGAAGGATATATCACAGTGCCTGCAGGTTTTAAAAAGAGTACACCCTGTCCTGCTGTGATTTTTCCCCATGGCGGACCAATGGCTAGGGATTATGGCGGGTTTGATTACTGGGCAGAGTTTTTTGCAAGCAAGGGCATTGTGGTGTTTCAGCCCAATTTCAGAGGATCTTCAGGATACGGCAGAGAGTTTGAAAACACGGCAGTACAAGGATATGGGCTTGCCATGCAGGATGACCTGACTGACGCTGCCAAATGGCTTGTAGATCAGAAAATTGCTGACCCCGAACGGATCGCCATTGCCGGAGGAAGCTATGGCGGGTACGCTGCTCTTATGGGTGCTGTAAAGACTCCTGACCTGTTCAGGTGTGCAATCAGCTTTGCAGGAATCGGTGATCTTCATGCCCTGTTAAAATCACAGCAGGGTTATTTGAATTATGGTGTAGTTCTCCAGCAGTTCGGTTCAAATAAAAAACAGCTTAAAGCAGTGTCTCCTGTTAACCATGTTGAAAAAATAAAAATTCCTATCTTACTGGGGCATGGTGATGAAGACAGAACTGTACCGGTAGAGCAGAGCAGAGACATGGCTAAAGAACTGGAAAAAGAAGATAAGGTTTATACCTATATAGAGCTTGAGGGGGGAAGCCATAACCTGGATCTTCAGAAAAACAGACATAAATTTTTTGAGGCCATGGATAAATTTCTGGATAAATATTTGCTCGATTAAATTGCAGCGAATAACCGTAACTGAGGTATAAATAGAGAAAGTATTTGGTTCAATCGAGCCGGTCATATAGAGACAGGTTTCAAACCTGCCTCAAAATGGCGGGTAGTACCCACCCTAAGAAAAGATTACTTTGATACCACATTAAAATGATATTACGACACAGCCTGTTCGAGGGAATGACGAAAACAGGATAGAATTATTTTTTTTAACATTGGTTTTAGCTCTTACTGTTAATGGCGGTACGTAAAAAGGTTATCTGAAATGGTTTCGTTTTTTCGAGAATTGGATTTATTCAGGATAGAATTGTGTGTCAACACAATAACCCAATCTGCCTATTTTATTCTTTGATTTTTTAGATTTTATGAAGTGCGTGGCATAGTTTTTTTCGATATTTTCTTCACCTGTTTTTGAAAAACGAAGCCACACTTTTTTACCTTTACCCCAAGATTTGTAACCAGTCCAGCTAGGTGAAAGATTACCATTTATTGAATTACTGCGAACAGTCTTCATAATGAAATTGATTTTACCAAGGTTAACTTTGATTACTTTTTCAAGATATGGAATTCTTTTCATTCTCCAATTTTCATAATCCTTCGGATCAAGGTAACCGAGTTTTATAAAAACATCGACAAAGCTTATATATCCTTTTTCCTTTAAAAGTGCTGATGTAACTTCGCCAAGTTTTTTTTGTAATTGTTTCCTATTCATTTTCCTGAAAATAGAACGACGAATTAACGAGTCGGCGAGCTTTTCTGCCGGTCACGTTGGTTTTATTGTTGTGGCAAGCATTGTACAGATTTCATTAACAATGGTTGCTACTCTTTTATTTGACAATGATTTCGGAGAATATTGTATTCCCTCTTCTTGCGCAGTAATACATTTATTAAACAAATCAATGATTCTTTTTTTAGTCCAATTCTTTCCAGCAATTCCTGGAGCTAGCGTGGTTTGATCAGTCATATAGAAAAATTCTTTACCTTCACTATCGACAACTGTTATTTTATTTGAACTGCCTGGTGGTGACAATGAATAGCATGTATTCCCCAAATCTTTTATTTTAAAGGCTGGATAGATATCATCACCTGAGATTACAATTACAGGATACTGTGGGCCTCGTAAAAATATTCTAAAATATATTTCATCGTTACTTATCATCAATAATCCACTTAACAGCATCAAGAAGATCATCTGCAATATATTCAGGTTGGTAGGGCAGAGCAGGCAGAATATGGTCTACTTCTCCAAGGCCGTATCCTGTTTTTACCATGATGCTCTTAATATTAGCGTTACTTGCAAATTCGAGATCAGTGTAATGATCACCAATCATATAGGACTGCGTCAGGTCAATATCAAACTTATCAAGCGCCTGTCTGATCATACCTGTATTGGGTTTCCTGCAGCCACACTTTATGTCATATTCTTTTAACCTGCTTCCGGGATAATGGGGGCAAAAGAAAACTGCATCTATTTCAGCTCCCTCTTTTTTAAGAGAATCCTTCATATAGGTGTGGATTTCCTCTACCAGTTCAATGGAAAAATAGCCTCGCGCGATACCTGACTGGTTGGTAACAACAATAACAAGATAATTATTCTCATTAAGCAGCTTTATCGCCTCAGGTACTCCGGGCAAAATATTGAACCTGCTCAGGTGGTTAATGTAGCCCATCTGTTCGTTAATTGTCCCATCTCTGTCAATAAAGATTGCAGGCCTTTTCATATTATCTCCCATTTGAAGTCATTTTTAAAATCGACTGGAGTCTAGGAAATATGGGTCTGCATGTCAATGTGTAATTGTTTCAGATCTGTTTTGTTTAAAAACACCTGTTGCGGTATTGAATATCCCGGTCCAGTTCTTTCTTGCATATGAAAAGATAACCCATTATAGTCTTCACTTAATTAATAAAAGCAGACCCGAAATCATCTTTATTTTTATTTTTTAAGACATGTAACAAAACATTCCCTATTCCTTAAGGGGGTACCACTATGGATATTCTTACTCAAATAACACAAAAGGGAATTGAAATCGAACGGGTAGCCGAAAAGGCAGTTGATTCACCGGATAGTATTCCCCAGCTGTTTGACGGACTGAACAATAAAAAAGGAGCAGTCAGGTTCGGATGCGAAAAGGTAATAAGGCTTATAAGTGAAGAACAGCCGGAAATTATCTACCCATATTTTGACAAAATAGTTACCCTGCTGGAATCAGACAATAATATCCTCAAATGGGGTGCTATAATCATAATATCCAACCTTGCACCGGTTGACACTGAAAAGAAATTTGAAAAGAGATTTAAAAAATATTTCGCACCGGTTACAGGCAGGCAGATGATAACTGCCTCAAACATTGTAAAAAATGCGTGGAAAATCGCACTGGCAAAACCTTCCCTGGTTGAAAAGATAACAAAAGAGATATTAAAGGTCGAGAAAACGGAATATGAAAACAAAGGAGCATTGTCTCCTGAATGTAACAGGATTGTATGCGGTCATGCCATCGATTCACTTTCAAGGTTTTATGAGAAAATAAAAGACAAAAAACCTGTGATGGATTTTATTAGAAGGCAGGTTAATAACCCCAGGAGTGCTGTCGCTAAAAAGGCTGAGAAGTTTGCAAAGAAGTATAAGTAAATTAATTACCAATCAATTTTTTAATTGTAATATCCGGCTGATCAAACCTGACATGAATCGAATGGTCAGCAAGCACGTGATATCCAATCCCCACTATCTTGCCGATCTGCTCTATTCTTTTTGATGCATCACCGTCAGGTACTACTAATTGTGTCTTTATTTTTGAGCCCAGTAATTTATGGGCCACGTCATTATTTGATAATTTAAAGGTGAATGACAGTCCGGATATGGATATATCGCAAAGTGCGCCTAAAAATTGTTTACCGGAAGGCGTTCCTGAAGGATTCAGCAATTGAACAGCAACTTTTCCTGTTAATTTTTTCCGTTTATTGCGCCTTCTATTCATACCTTTTTTCAATAAAATTTCAGATATACGCCCTGATTTATTACAGTATTCACGCAATTTTTGCTCAAGGGCCGGGAAATTTTCTTTCCATCGTTCCTGGATTTCTCTGTCAAGACTAAGCAGTTTTGCTTCCGAATTGGCTATAAGCGAGACAGTCTTTAAAGCCGTGGTATAAAAAAAGGTATCTTCACCCGTAATATCGCCGGGTTCCAGGATTTTTAATATCTCTTCATTTTCCTTCATATATACCATTTTAACTTCTCCGCTATCTAAAAAATACAGCTTGTTATCGTTATCGCCAGTAGAGAAAATGGTCTCGCCTTCCTTGTAAACATTTTCTTTCATGGCAAAATACAGTTCATTAGCTTCTTCAGTGGTGAGATTACTGTATAATTCCGACCAGATTTTGCGGTGGCCTTCATCAATGGAACGGCTTTTTTCTTCATCAATAATATCGCCGGACCTGGAAATTTCACTAAGAGCCATTGGGGCAACTTCAAATAGTTTATCTCTAAGGGTTTCAGCTTTTATAAAATCATGTTTTTTTGCGCACGCTACTATTAAATCGTATAGTGTTTTTACTGCCGCGTCCTGATTACCTTCGCTGAGATATTTATCTATTATCTTTTCCTGTTCTGAAACTGAATCCATAAATGCCTCCCCGTCCTCAAATTATAGCCGCAACATGATATACTATAACTTATTTTTTTAGTCGAAGATGTTATTTTAGGGTCAATCTGCATCTGCACATATGATTCTTTTAAAATATCATTGATCAATTTGAATTATCTGTATTTATTCGGGATTATTGAAATAATAGCAATATTCATTACTTACTGAATATATATTTCGGTATTTCATTCAAAAATCTTAAAGATTAAATATAATTATTCTTTAAAAAGCATATTAATGAGGCACTTGCAAAAATGTGAAAATAAGTAGAAATTATCTTGAATGAAAGAGAAAAAGGAGGTATGGCCTTCTTAAGCTTTACCCCAAAGCAAGAGAAGGAGGCCATACCAGATGAAACTGAGAG
>JASFHE010000301.1:0-7880 GCA_050123415.1 Desulfobacteraceae bacterium
CTCTTCAACAGCCCTTATGCACCCTATCCGGGTGCAAGCCCCGAGGAGATTGAAGAAGGGGTGATAAGGGCTGTTGAAGAGGAGGTCAGGGGCCTGGATATAGCCAAAGAGGTGAGTTCCGTGTGCCGCGAAAATTTCGGGCAGGTGTGGGTGGAACTCCAGCTTGGTACTGATCCCAGCAAGGCCCTGTCCGATATAAAAAATTCCGTTGATCGTATCCAGACATTTCCACAGGAGATGGAGCGCTATACAGTTAGTATAGTAGAAAACCGGAAACATGTTATTTCGATCATGCTTCACGGAGACCAGTCTGAAAACGATCTTCGGAATCTTGCAGAGAAGACCCGGGAAGATTTGTTAAAACAGGATAACATCACACAGGTCGAACTCAGCGGCATCAGGAGACCGGAAATTGCCGTTGAAATATCGCAGGAACAGTTAAGGCGTTACAACCTGACCCTCGAACAGGTGGCAGCACGTATCAGGGTTGCGGCCCTGGATCTGCCCGGCGGTCGGGTCAGGACCTCCGGTGGAGAAGTGCTGGTACGTACGACTGAAAAACGTTACCTTGGTCGTGAATATAAAGAACTCCCGGTCATAGCTGACAATACCGGAACCATGATTACCCTGGGCGACATTGCCAATGTGCGGGATACATTCGAAGAGACCGATATTGAGGCCAGATACAACGGAGAGAGGGCGGTGCGCCTGGATGTATACCGGGTTGGAGATGAAACACCCACCGATGTATCCGAAGCGGTAAATGACTACGTTAATGAAGCCAACAGAACTCTTCCGCCTACTGTCAGGCTGTCAATATGGGAAGATCAATCGGAAATGCTGGACTCACGAATCGAGCTCCTGGTAAAAAATGCTATCCTCGGTTTGATGCTGGTGATACTGCTTCTGGGTCTTTCTCTTGAACTTCGACTAGCCTTCTGGGTAACCCTGGGTATACCGATCTCCATACTCGGATCAATGCTGTTTTTTCCAGCCTTTGATCTTTCTATTAACATGGTCTCGCTTTTCGCCATTATAATTACAATCGGTATCGTTGTGGACGATGCTGTTATAATAGGTGAAAACATACATCACCACAGAAAGAAGCATGCGACCTATCTGGAGGCTTCTATTGCAGGGGCGCGCGAGATGGCTCTTCCTGTAACATTTTCTATCCTGACAAACCTGGTGGCATTTTTGCCCCTGTTTTTTGTGCCCGGAGTGACCGGTAAAATATTCAAGGTCATTCCCACTGCTGTATTTATGATTTTTTCTATCTCATTGATTGAAGCCCTTTTCATATTGCCTGCGCACCTTTCAAAGAGATCCAAAGGAGAAGACTCCGGATTGATCTACTGGGCAAACAAACGTCGGGAATGGTTTGGTGATATGATCAGACGGATTCAGGATAAACCATTTAGAAAATTTCTGGCTGTAGTTTTGCGTCATCGTTATATAACCCTGGCTCTGGCCATATCACTCCTGATGATGAGTATAGGTATGGTCATAAGTGGCAGGCTTGATATGTCCTTTATGCCCAAGATCGAAGCCGATCGCATAACGTCATTGGTTGAAATGCCCTTTGGAACTCCAATAAACAGAACAAGGCAGGTTCAGAAATTATTGCTGAAAAAGGCGCAGGAAGTGATAGATGAAAACGGTGGACATGAAATTGTCCGGGGAATTTATACCCTGGTAGGTCAAAACCCTCCGGGAGAAGGTATGGTCGAGGTTGGGACTTCATTGTCCGGAGCCCATCTGACTAATGTTTCTGTTCAGCTTGTTCCTGTGGATGAACGTGCAATAACGGCAGATGAGTTTGTAAAACAGTGGAAACAAAAACTTGGGCGTATCCCCGGTGTTGAGTCACTCCTCTTCAGGTATACAACCGGTCCGTCCTCCAATCAGCCGATCAACATGATGATATCTCATACGAGCAAGGAAGTACTTGAACATGCTGCAACCGATCTGGCACAAATCCTCGAGGGTTATGCAGGTGTGCGTGATATTGATGACGGTTATTCGAGTGGAAAGGTACAGCTCGATTTTAAAATAAAACCCGAAGCCCAGAGCCTGGGCGTGACCGCGGCTGATCTGGCGCGGCAGGTGCGCGGCGCGTTTTACGGTGCTGAGGCCCTCAGGGTTCAACGGGGCAGGGATGAAGTAAAAGTTCTGGTGCGATTACCTGAGGCTGAAAGGCAAAGCGAGTATAATATTGAGGAGTTGATAATACGTACTCCATCAGGAGCGGAGATTCCCCTGCGTGAAGCGGCTGAGGTTATTCAGGGCCAGTCCTATACGGAAATTAACCGATCAAACGGCCGAAGAGTGTTGAACGTTACTGCTGATGTCGCGGATGGTACTAATGCTTCCAAGGTTGTTGACAGTGTCGAAGAAAACGATCTTCCCGCACTTTTCAAGAAATATCCCGGACTCAAATCGGAACTGGACGGGGAACAGAAGGATATGCAGGAGGCTATGTCTGCACTGTTTTTCGGTTTTGCCTTTGCTCTTTTTGCCATCTACGCACTTCTGGCGGTTCCCTTTAAAAATTATTTTCAGCCTCTTATTATCATGTCAGCTATTCCATTCGGTATTATAGGCGCAGTAATAGGACATATAATCATGAGGTATGAACTGTCTATTATATCCATGTTCGGAATCATCGCCCTTGCCGGTGTTGTTGTAAACGATTCACTGATCCTCGTGGATGCGGCAAACCGTAATCGTTGGAACGGAATGTCTAATTACGATGCAATCGAAAATGCTGCTGTCCGAAGGTTCAGGCCGATCTTTTTAACATCGCTGACAACATTCCTGGGGCTGGCGCCAATGATTTTTGAGACATCACTGCAGGCAAGATACCTGATCCCCATGGCCATCAGCCTGGGTTTTGGAATCCTGTTTGCAACGGGTATAGCCCTTGCGGTGGTCCCGTGCTTTTTCCTGGTTTTTAAGGATATAAGAAGACTTCTGCATGTCGGGGAACGTGAGGTGAATCTTTAGCAGATTTCTGTCTATTTCCCATAAAGGCCCAAATTATGGTATATTATCATAATTACAATAATAAATCGGGAAAGGAGGAGTAGATCATGGAATCAATTACAGAGCAGGAAAAAGTAATCGATCAATACCTCAGTGAAGGTAAGCAGGATGAAGCAGTAAAAGCATTGTTTGATTTGATTGTAGAGAGTGCAAAGAAAAAAGATTTTATCAAGGCTGAAGCTTTAAGAGAAAAGCTTTTTGAAGTTGCTCCAATGGCTCTAAACGAAATAACGAAATCCGGAGATATAATTGATGAAGAAAAGAGCAGTTCCATTGATGAAGTCCACCGGGAAACATGGTCGGAATTATATGATACCCTTACTACCGAAGAAGCAAATGAACTTTTTTTTGCATTAAAAGAAAATGAATATGGGGAAGGTGAAATAATTTTCAACATAGGGGATGAGGATAATAAGCTGTATCTATATGACACCGGTGATGTCAGGATGGTTTTTATCAAGGATGACGAAGAGGCAGTAAAAATCCTGGAACCCGGTGATACCGCAGGAAAGGATACTTTTTTTTATACCACGGCTTTCAGAACTTTCTCCCTGGTAACTGATTCCAAAGCAAAACTGCACACCCTTGAAAGGGATATCCAGGAAAGGTGGAATGAAAATGTCCCCGGCCTTGAGAAAAAAATAAATGATTATTGTTTTAAATCAGGGGGAATACCTGAGTATTTAAAGAAAAAAGGAATAGACAGAAGGTTAAATAAAAGGAAAAAATTATCGGGAAAGGTTGCTGTTCAACTGTTGAATTCGTCGGGTGACCCGTCCGGAAAACAGTTTGCAGGGGCACTTACTGATTTGTCCGAATCGGGTCTGTCATTCACTTTTAAGCTGTCAAATAATGAAGTCGCACACAAATTACTGGGAACGAAAACAAAAACACAATTAGTAATTCCCGACGGAGACTCATCCAAAAGAATAGAGCAGGTCGGTAAAATAGTGGGGATTGGATATCACGTACTTGCCGATCATTCGATCCATATCAGATTTGATGAGCCGGATGAATCAATTAAAAAATTGATGGGCTCCTGATTTCAGTTTCCTTTACGGATATAAATATTGCCGTTTATTGTGTTAAGGTACATTTCCTGGCCGCCGCCGTTAATTCTGGTGGTAATATAGTTTGATTGAAATATCTTGATGAAGTTGTTCTGTGCCTGGGGTGTTGCCGTGTCATCATCTATTTCTCTACCCACAACCACATCACCATCGAAACCTGAATATACATCTCCTTCCATTGTCTTTGCCATGACATCAGCTTTGGTGCCTTTGGGAAATGTCAGGTCGATGTCACCATTTACGGTGCTGAAGTAGAGCGCCCTGTCCTTCTTCAGTTTATTGAAGTCAATATGTATATCTCCTTCAACCGAGTAGGCAAAAACTTCGCCCCTGATGTTTTCAGCAGTGATGCTTCCCTGTACTGTATTAACCTCTACTGTGCCTGAGAAATCTTTAATATTAACATTTCCTTCGAGGATACCGTTAAAAACTCCATTCAGGGTGTTACCGACGATGTCAGCAATAAAATTAGTATTAACCCCGTTTTTATTTACATTGAAAATACTGGTTATGATATGGTTTACAGAATCACCGCTGCCCCATGACTCCCTGTTAACATCACTGCCGAATTTGAGGGTTATGTTATTGGGTACCTTTACATCCAGGTCAATGTGTTTATCTATGGGCCGGGATAGAATTATAACATTACCCTTTTTGTTGTTGATGATATTAAATCCTCCTCCACCAATTTTTTTAAGACCTTTCGCCTTTTCATTTTCTTCTTCATCATCTTCTCTGAATACATTTCCGCTTGCTGAAATGATAACCTTATCGCCGCTGTACCCGGTAACATTAAGATTTCCGTTGCCGCTGAACTGAACGATCCTTTCCGCTTTAGGATCTCCGGCAAACTCCACTGTGGTTTGACTATTTTTTTGTTTTGCAAAACAGATGTTTGGACTGAATATCAGGGTAACCAGGATTATCTTTATTATTAGAGATGTTTTCATTTTAGCCTCCTAATAGTGGTATCTAAATAAATTGTTTTAATGCTTTTCGAGCACGCTCTTTTACATGTACATTTGTCTCAGGATTGTTGAGGAGCCTGATAAGCGTGGGAGATGAATCGGTTTCTTTTATGGATGCCAGAAGATCAATCAACGATACCTGTACCAGTGGAGAAGACTGAAGACCAAGTGATATTACAAGTTCATGTCTTACATATTCATTATCAGCAAAGTTTGTCAGGGCGTTTACAGCCGCCAGCCGTACATTTACATTAGGGTCGCTGTTTAATAGTAATATAAGTGTTGAATATAACTGTTTGTCACCATTTTTTAACTGACCGGTCTTTGAAAGTCCGTTTATCCTGTCGGCAGCTGATGACTGGTTGAGAAGCGAAGTCATTACAACCTTTTCTAAATGATTCACATTATTCTTTATTTCAGTAATCTCATGATTTGATCCGCTTTTTTCGTTAATGCTTAAGCCCGCTGCAAGACCAATGATGAGTACTGCTACTGTTGTCACAAACTGGACCAGAGGGTGTTTCGGCCACCAGGATTCAAGCCATTTTGAAAACGTTTCATGCCATGGTGTTTTTATATTTTTCATGCCAAGGCTGTATGATTCGATCATGTTTTCAAAGTTTTTCTTCAGATTGACTGAGGGTTCTTCCATCTTGAAATTATCCAGTTTTAACAGGATGGATTTCATGTTTGTCAGTTCAGCGCGGCATCCTTCACAGGAAGAAAGATGTTCATCGACCCTTAGTGTATCTCCATCATTCAAGGTCCCGTCGATATACTCGATAATTAATGCATTTATATCTTCGCAACTCATCTTTTTATTCTCCTGATATCTTATGAAACTGATCCTTTAATTCCTTCATGGCCCTGTGCATACGGACCTTTAATGCCCCTGTCCCGCATCCCAGTATTTCTGCGATCTGGCTGTATGGCAACCCGGTAAACCTGTTTAAAATAATTAACTCCCTGTTATCGGGTGAGATACTGTCAAGCGCCCCCCTGAGGTAGTCTACATCCACCCTGTTTACCAGACCTTCTTCCGGAGTGTTTCTGCCTTCATCTGAAAACTCAGGATCTATATCCCCGCTAAAATGCTTCCTTTTTTTGAAGAAACTGATCTTTTCGTTCCGTGCTATCGTGTACATCCATACCTTGAAATCAGCTCCGTTCTTAAATGTATGCCGGTATTTTAAAATGCTGTAAAAAACATTCTGAACAAGGTCTTCACTGTTCGAACTGTCGTTTATCTGTAACCGGAAATAGTTATATAAACCTTTGGAATATTTATCAAAGAGTTGCCCAAGCTTCTGGATATCGCCGTTTTTAACACTCAGCATTATTTCGTGGTCCTGTGTCAATTCCGCTCCGGTATTTTTTCATATTTTGATTATTAATAGATATGTTCTTGAGAAAGGTTACACAAAAAAAAATAGTAAAGATCAATTTATTGTTTCTTTAATTCTGTTTTGACAGAAACTCCCAGAGTCTGAAATGTTAACGGCTTTTTTATATACTGCCCTGCGCCCAGTTTAAGGGTTACCTTGACATCATCTGTTTCGGCAAATCCGCTGACAATAACAGCCTTTTGGGAAGGATGAATTTTTTTTATCCTCTCATATGTCTCTCTGCCGTTTATTCCCGGGTCCATAATCATATCAAGTATTACTAAATCAACACTGTGTCCCTTCAGATATTCCACTGCTTCCTCTCCGCTGCCGACTGTGTGTACTTTGTAATCCAGTTTTTCCAGCATCTTACCGGTGATAACCCTCTGGCTTTCAATGTCATCAACAACCAGTATCTTCTCCCCGTTGCCCTTAATATCTTCAATAGAATCAGATGAATCTGCTTCAAATATTTCTGTCCTTGTTATGGGAAAAAACAGGTCAAAGGTTGTACCACTCTCTCCGCTTGTAACATTGATATATCCGTCATGCTCCTGTATCACATTCCACACAACGGCCAGACCTAAACCGGTTCCGCTCCTGCCCATTACCTTTTTTGAATAAAAAGGTTCAAATATCCTGTTGAGATCTTCAAGTGATATTCCTGTACCATTGTCCGATACCGATAGAACAGCATATTCACCTGTCCTGACGTCATCGTAGGCCTTTAAAGGTTTGTCCAGATACCTGTTAGCTGTTGATATGGTAACAAAACCGGTTTCCTCAATGGCTTCAGACGCGTTTACCATAAGGTTCATGATTATTTTTCTCAAGTGTATAGGTGACCCGTTTACATTCAGTAAAGATTCGTCCATTTTTGTTGTATAGGTTACAGCGGGGTTATACTTTTCCAGTTGACTGAACTCCGGAGATTTTAGATATTCATTTATAAGCTTATTCAGGTTCAATGGTATTTTGGTTGTGGCCACTCCTCTTGCAATTGTAAGAAGGTCCTGGACAATTGCAACAGCCCTGTTTCCGGATTCCATGATTGTTTGTACAGGCTTTCTGAGTCTGCTGCCTTCGGGAATATCGAGAAGAAGCAATTCAGGATAACTAACTATACCTGAAAGGATATTATTCAGGTCATGAGCCACTCCGCCTGCAAGAAGACCAAGGGATTCCATTTTCTGGGAGCGCTGGAGTTTCTCTTCGAGCCTCTTCTGTTCTTTTTCTGATTTTTTCCGATCAGTAATATCAATCCATGTTGATAAGGAATAGCTTAATTCTCCATTATCAAGGATAGGTGTAACATTAAGATCAACCCAGAAATATTCTTCGTTTTTCTTTTTATAACATCTTTCGGAATGCTGAATCCCCTTTCGTCCAAGTCTTAATCTTTCTTCAGTAGT
>JASFHE010000302.1:0-7802 GCA_050123415.1 Desulfobacteraceae bacterium
GAATGTCAAGCTAAATCTTGATTTAACACCTTGATTTTATATATTTTTTTTGTTTTTCTCATGCAAGTTCTTAACCGGAAATTACTGATTGTCATACAACTTTTCTTTTTTAATTTGTTCCACCAAAACATCCAAAGCTTGTTGCTCTGTAATTTGATTGTCTGCCTGAATATTTGAACAGGGGAATAAAATGGGCAGGGGCATTAGCAATAATAGGTTTAATAAAATTCTTTTCATTATGTTTTTCCTTTGTACATTTTCAACTTAATACGGGATATGTCCCTGCAATGAGATAATCCAAAATGACTTTTGACCGGGGATAATTACCAGCAACCAAAAGATAAATAAGTAAAAAAACTTCTACACTAAAAAAGCTTGATATTTGGTCAATTGTATTGTACATTTGACCAAAACCAAAACAGGGAGGCATACATGAGAGATATTCAGCGTTCTGAAAAAACCAGGGCAAAACTTATTGAGGCGGCCGGAAAGCTTTTTGCCGAAAAAGGATTAAGTGGTGTGACTGTAAGGGATATAGCCCAAAAGGCTGAGACTCCGCTCGGAGCAATAAGCTATCATTTTAAAACCAAGGAAATCCTTTATAAAGAAGTGCTCCTAGAGGCATGCAGGGTTGACTCAATTACTCCGGATGAGCAGGCACAGTTGAAAAAAATGGATTCATATAAGGCCCTGCTCATTATTGTAAAAGAAGCAGTTAAAAAATATCAGAAACAGGGCGCATCAAACTGGAGAACGGTTGTCCTGAGCCGGGAAACCCTTACTCCCAGCTCTATATTTAAAGAGCTTGTTAATGTGTTTTATAAACCTCAAATTGAATTCATCGCGGAGATAACAGGCTCTATCGTCGGAAAACCCGCAACAGACAAGCAGGTGCTTTTTTCCGTCCTATGCATGATCGGCCTTATTGATACCTTTGGTCTCTATGATCAGCTTATTGAAGCTGTCAGTCCGGATTTGGACCGGTATATCGGCAAAAAGGACAGGCTTGCAAAACAGATCACGGACCTTGTTATAGCCGCAGCAAAAGGAGATGTTTCAAAGTGATCAAACAGCAACCATATCCCGGGGCAGGAAAAAAGACAGCCCTGTATTTTTTCATTATATCCGCCTTCCTGGCCGGGAGCCTTTTCATGCATGGATGTGCTGATATGACGGCAAATATCAAGGATCGGTATCTGCCTTCGGACCTCCCGAAAACATGGAACATTGAACTGTCGGAGCAACAGATGCCTGTTACAGATGGACTTCTTTCAATAATCAATGACCGGGATCTAACTTCCCTGGTCCGGGAAGCTGTTCAAAATAATTATGATCTGCGCGCAACCGCCCTGCGTCTTAAGGCCCAGGGGTATCTGCTGAAATCCTCAGGCGCAAAACGCTTTCCGGAAATCGGTGCGGAATTTTCCGGGGAACGCGGCAATCATTTGCTCGATGAAGAAACCGGGCAATATTTTACAGGGAATGATAACCGGGTTACACTGAGCCTTGGCTGGGAGATTGATATCTGGGGGAAACTGGCTGATGAGAACAGGGCTGATGAATATATGTATTATGGGCAGAAAGAAGAATTTTTAAAGGCTCGTGACGCCCTGGCCGCTCGCGTAATTCAGGTATGGATAGAACGGATAATAATAAAAAATAATCTTATTCTCAATCAGGAGCGGGTCAGGCTGCTGAAACAGATTGAGGATTTGATAAAAGACCGGTTTTTAAACGGAACAGTAACCCTGGATGACCTGTCTGCAGCGCGCGCCAGGGTTGATCTGGCAAAAGCTGAAGTTACCGGATACCGGAAGAGCCTGCGCCAGTCCACCCGCCAGCTTGAGGTGCTTCTCGGAAGATACCCTGAAGGTAAACTGTCTTTGAAAAAGGAAATACCGATCATTCCGGCCTTATCCCCTCAAACACCGGTCGCTGTCCTGTTGAACAGACATGATGTAAAGAACGGCATAGCAAACATAAAGGCAAAAGCCTATACATCCTGTTCGGCACGAAAGGCGCGTTTACCCGAAATAAAATTTTCCGGGCAGGTATTCAGGGATTCGGCAGTGCTGGGCAGTCTCGGAAGTTCTCCAACCTATCGGGATTTTTTGGGGTCGTTATTTCAGCCTATTTTTTCAGGAGGGCGGTTAATTAATCAGGCAGAGGCAAAAAACAATGAATATCAGGCGGCATTGATGGACCTGCAGGAAACGGTGCTTCTTGCAATGAAGGAAGTGGAAGACCTGATAGATTCGGAACAGCAGTTTGCTTCTCAGCGAGAGCTGCTTGAATCTGCCCTTAAGCAGTCGGAGAACAGTGTATCTTATTATCAGGACAGATACCGTCAGGGGCTTGCAACGTTTCATGAACTGCAAACCGCCCTTGAACAGAAAATAGATATTCAGATGAAGTTCAATGAAACAAAAGGACAAAACATGCTTAATCGTATTGAGCTGATGCTTGCCCTTGGAGCAGGGGTATGGAATCCGAACGGGAATCATGCCGAATATGGAGATATGCATGCAAAAAGATAAATTGATCAAACAAATTATTAAAAACAGCGCAGGAAAGCGAATAGTGGTTTTATTATCGGTTACACTGTTTTGTTCTTCCGTCATATATATGGCTGCAGCAGCAAAACCAGTCAGCAAAAATGATGGTAACACGAAACCGGCATTAAAAAGAATTCCTGTATCTGTAGAATCAGTGGAACCTGTTACTATTCGCGCTTCGGTCGAAACATTTGCCGAAGTGGTTCCTGTATGGCAGACAACCCTGAAGGCCCAGGTTGAAGGTCCGGTTACATACATCTCTAAAAATCTTGAGGTGGGTAATTTTGTCAAAAAAGGTGAAGTGCTTGCCAGGATAGATAACAGCGCATACCTGTTAAATCTTGCAGAGGCCCAAAGCCAACTGGCAAATGCCCGGATAGAAAAACTGCAGGAAGAACGGGAAGCCGGGCAGGCCCTGAAAAACTGGAAGCAGTCAGGGCTTAAAGAAGAGCCTTCACCCCTGGCATTGCATAAACCCCAGCTTGAAGCGGCAGCGGCCGCCTGCAATGCGGCAAAAAAACGTCTCGCTTTTGCTGAAAAACAGCTGGGCTACACGGAGTTCAGGGCGCCCTATGACGGCGTGATTACGGACAAAGACATAAATCCCGGTCAGGCGCTCCTTGCAGGTGAAGAGACCATCAAATTATATGCAGCTCAATTACTGGAAATTCCGGTTCCCCTTGATTCGTCTCAATGGGATCTGCTTCCCGAATCAGTGGCTGAAATCGACTGTACTGTAACGGATGCCCGGACAAAAAAATCATGGAAAGCCGCTGCTGTTCGAACTGCAAAACATCTTGGCTCCCAAAACAGGCTGAGGTCGCTGTTCCTGCGGGTGCTTGATCCCTGTGAAGATGAAAAGCCTTTACTGCCGAACAGCCTTGTTCGAATCAATCTTACAGGAAGGAACATGACCGGTTTATTATGTATTCCTGAATCCGCGTTAACGGGAAAGGGACTTGTCTGGCTTATTGATGAAAACAATAAACTGCGATCGTTGCCGGCAAAACCTGTTTTCCGCAGGAAGGGCTCAATATACATTCCTGCTCCTAATAAGGCCGCCGGTCCTGTAAAGGTTGCCCTTTTTCCCAACAGTAGCTTTGTTAACGACCTTGCTGTAAATCCGGTCGAAAGAGAGGGATAGGAATCATGCATGCATTATCAGCCTGGTTTACCAGAAATCCGGTTGCTGCGAATCTTTTAATGGCGTTAATTCTCATTGCAGGACTTTTTACGCTTCAATCCATCAGGATAGAAGGCTTCCCGACACTGCCGCCCGATTCCATTATTATTTCGACTTTTCAATCAGGGGCATCAGCCGGGCAGGTGGATCGCGGAATCACCCGCAAAATTGAAAAGGCACTTGAAGGCATGCCGGGAGTTAAAAGTATTTCTGCCATGTCCGGAGAACAGTATTCCACAGTGTCCGTGCAGAAAATCAGCGGCTTTGATATGGACCGGTTTCATGATGAGATAAAAACCCGTATCGACGGCATCACAGGATTTCCTGTAAAAGCGGAACAGCCTGTTATCACAAGAGATGAATTTACAGTGGAGGCACTGCTTGTCCAGATATACGGCGCTGATGATCCATCCACTCTCCAGAAACTGGCAAGACAGGTAAAAGAGGAACTTCAGTCCCATCCAAAGATTACCAGGATTGAAACCTTTGGATTTCATTCACAGGAGATCCGGTTCGAGATTGAAGAAGAAAAACTCCGTTACTACAATCTCACACAACAGGACATTGCATATGCTATTGAGAAAAGCTCTCTGGATTACAAAACAGGTTTATTAAAAGGTGATACAGGGAAAATAATTATCAGGGCTGATCACAAGGCGCTATCGCTTGAAGAATATGCAGCCATCCCCGTGAAGACACTTTCCGACGGAACAAGGCTGCTGGTCGGCGATCTGGCAAATCCTGTTGACGGATTTGAAGATGATGAATTCTTTGCCAGGTTCAATGGCAAACCTTCTGCCGGGATACAGATTTATACCGGCAAAAGAGGACACCTGCTTCAGGTAAGCAGGGCAGCGCATGAAATTGTTGAGAGGCTCAGGCCGCAGTTTCCGGCAGGAGTCGAACTGGAAGTATGGGCGGATTACAGTAATTACATGAAGGAGCGTCTCTCCCTTCTTTCGACAAACGCATGGCAGGGGCTGCTCATAGTTTTCTGCCTCCTCGCCGTGTTTCTCCGTGTCAGGCTTGCCTTCTGGGTGGCTGTGGGCATACCTGTTTCCATTGCGGGGACCCTGATTATAATCAGTGATGTTTTTCTGGGGTATTCACTGAATGACCTTACTACATTCGGTATGATAGTTGTTCTGGGCATCCTTGTTGATGATGCAATTGTAGTTGGCGAAAGTGTTTTTGAGGCTCGGAAAAAAACTGAAAATTCGATAGAGGGAACCATAGAAGGGGTTTCAAAGGTTTCAACTGCAACCACCTTTGGAGCGTTTACAACAGTTGCGGCCTTTTTCCCATTACTGCTTATCGACAGCGATACAAGTAAAATCTTCGCGAGTTTTGCCATTGTTGTCATTGTTGCTGTGCTGGTATCTCTCTTTGAAAGCAAACTGATCCTTCCGGCACATCTGGCAGGCGTTAATATTCACAAACCATGTAAAAACTCTCCTGTTGCAGGGAGCTGGGAGAAAATACAAAACGGCGCAGGAAAAGCGCTTCAGTTTGCGAATAAAAAAATCTATGAACCGGCATTACGCTTTGTGTTGAGATACAGATATGAATCCTTGATCCTTGTCGTTGCAATTGCGATATGTATTGCTTCATTACCATTAAACGGATGGATCAAAACAGTCTTTTTTCCGGATGTTCCCGGTCAGATTATAACGGTTAACCTTCATATGAAAGGGGGAAGTCCCTCAAACCTGATTAACGATAATCTTAAAAAGATTGAACAAACCCTTGACCGGATCAACCTTGAAGTCAAACAGGAAACCGGATCGGATTCTTTTCCTGTTGCTCATGTGTTAACGGCCCTGACTGATACCCAGAGCGGAATTGTTTATGCGGAACTTCAGCCGGAAAAAGACCGCGCTGTAGGGACCATTGAATTGATGAGCAGATGGAGAGAAAAGGTTGGTGTTCTGGAGGGCTCGGATGAGTTGAGCTTCAGTGCAACCTATGAAACAGGAGGAGGCTTTATAGTAGAACTGGGCGCACGCGATGAATCGGTTTTAAAAAATGCCTCGCAAAAGTTTTCCGAGGCCCTTTCAAAAATGGATGGAGTTTATGATGTGCGTGATGATCTCAGCCGGGACAACCCTCAAATTCGTTTAATATTAAAACCCGAGGCCCAGCATCTTGGATTGACCGTGTCGGACCTTGCAAGTCAGATCGGAGATGCTTTCGGGGGCCTTGAGGTGCAGCGTATCCAGAGGGATGCAGAAGAAGTGCGGGTCTGTATCAGGCTCAGGGAAAACCAGCGCCGATATATGAGCGACCTGATAAACTGCCGGATAAGGACTCATAATGCGGAGTGGGTCCCGCTTCTTATGATAGCGGATGTAAAATCGGAATATATTCCTTTATCCATCAACCGCCGAAACGGGAAAAGGGTTGTGCAGGTGCGAGCATCCATTGACCGGACTGTCAACAGTCCGTCTGAAATCTGGGACTGTCTTTCCAATAAAATAATCCCGGAGCTTACAGCCGCTTTTCCGGGAATAACCGTTAACGGGGCGGGTGAACTTGAAGAGATGGGAGAAATGCAGGGCAGCATGAAACGGGTGCTAATAATAATAAGCATCCTGATCTATACTCTCCTCGCTGTGCCGCTTAAATCATACTGGAAGCCGGTTGTTATAATGTCGGTCATACCTTTCGGATTTATCGGCGCGATGATCGGCCACTGGACAAACGGAATAAATCTGAGTGTATTATCTTTTTTCGGCATGCTTGCTGTTATGGGAATAGTCGTTAATGACAGCCTTGTGATGATTTCACGCTTCAATGATCTGAGAGATGAAGGGGTTCCCTGCGGGGACGCGCTGATAAAGACCGGCACAACCCGATTTAAGGCCATTTTTCTTACAACCGCAACAACCGTTTGCGGCCTGATGCCGCTATTGTCGGAAACAAGTGAGCAGGCCCGATACCTGATTCCTGCGGCAGTCTCACTGGCCTGGGGAGAGTTGATTGCAACTCCGGTAACATTATTTATTATTCCGGTTCTTTTAAATATTGTTGCGGATATGAGAGCTTTAATAAAAAGAATACTTCCTGTTTTCGGGAAAGTACTAATCCGGAGTACCCCAAAAATCCTCCGCCGGGAGCAACGATAGATTAGTTAATAAAAGCAGCCTTTGATTTTAAATGGAATTTAGAGGTGATACCCACTTTTTTGCATCTTCAAGGTTGTTATCTTTCTTTAAACCATTTGCTATATCCATCAGCATTTCAATACCACTGAAGTCATTCCCAAATACCAGCCTCCTTTTCAGGGTCTTGCCGGTTGTCGTACCATAAAATGCATAATGCTTTTCCTTCCCAACATCTATACCTACAAGCAAGTACTTATCTGATCCTCTTACATCTTTCCTTATTTGACGAAACTCTTTAATCCTGCTAATCTCATCTACATTCATTAGAAATCTCCTGTCTCAAGCTAGTTGATTATGGTATCTTCCTTTCTTAACAGGAGGTTTCTTTTTCTTATATATATGAAATTAATTTTTTCTTTGCCAAGTTCGGTCGTATAACATTCTAAGCTTTTGTTATATAACAATCTTTCTGTATAACATTCTATTTGTAAAGATTTACAGATTCATATAATAACTTGTTGAACGACGTTCAATAAAGTCATGTGATTTGGGAGGGTAGTATGTCATCGAATATGGTTAGTCAGAAAGCAGTTCAAACAGCGTCCACTCGGCAGTGGATCGGTATAGTTGTGGCGTATCTCTCCATACCACTAATTCTATTGGTATGCGGAGGGGATTTAGGTTGGTGGCAGGCGTGGATCTATTTTCTGGTGATCGTTGTCACCGGCATAGGAGGGCGCATTTGGGCGGAACAACTAAAGCGGGACGCTGTTTAATAATTCAATAACTCCTGAAAGACAACGATATCAAGGCGGTTGAGGATCTTTAAAATCAAATAATAGACGTAAACGGGGACGTCCTTGAATAATTAAATAACTTAGTAGACGTAAACGGGGACGTCCTTGAATAATTAAATAACTTATTGAAGAGAGACATTTACATCGTTTGTATAAGGATTTG
>JASFHE010000303.1:0-7793 GCA_050123415.1 Desulfobacteraceae bacterium
CGCCATACTCAAAGGCAAAAAGCTATAGACTCTCACACACGTCGAAATAAATTATCGATCCACTTAGAATAAGCTATGTGGTAAAGTTACGAAGTCAAATTAATTGTTTCACTTTTTCTTCAGATCTTCAGCTGATAAAAATTCTTTGAGGAATGAAGTATAGGGAGTTTTGCGTTGTGTGTCAATTGAGCGGGTTGAGCGTTGTACCACTAAACAATGCGATAGACAGGTACATATTCACCAGAAAGACGCATCCTGCCCTCTGCCCCGAAGGCCTGGATCAGGTTGTCTACTTCTGTCATGATGTCCGGATCTCCGGAAACCGGAAAAGGGCCATTCGTCTCAATTGATGCAACGCCGTCCGGTTTGACATTCCCCCAGACAACGGCGGAAAAAAAACGACGAAGTTCAGCGGCAAACAGACAGGTCTCGTCTGTTTTTTGAACTGTCAGTTTTGCATTGATATCATGAGACGGAGTAAACCCCTCCTGAAAAACCGAAGGAATATGCAGGCTTCGATTAAAGTAATAAGCGTTGAGAAGAGTCTCCCGGGAGGCGTTGACCTCCAGGAGCCCCTTGTTCATTTCAATAGCGGTTTTCTCCGGGTCATCGATAATGATTTGGTAGAATCCTGCCGCCTCATCACCAAGAGTTCTTCTTACGAATCTATCGATATTATCGAAGAAAGCCTTGCTGGAGGACGGGCCGGACAGAATCAGGGGAAAAGGAATATTTTTATTTTTTGGGTGAGAGAGTATTCCCAGGATATACATCAGCTCTTCCGCAGTCCCGGCTCCGCCCGGGAAGAAGATTATTCCGTGCCCCAACCGAACAAACGCCTCCAGGCGCTTTTCAATATCCGGCATTATCACCAACGGGTCAACAATGGCATTTGGTGCTTCGGAGGAGATGATGCCTGGTTCGGTGATTCCGATATAGCGGCCGTCTACAATCCGTTGTTTGGCATGGGCAATAGCTGCTCCTTTCATCGGTCCCTTCATTGCCCCGGTACCGCAGCCGGTTACAACATCCATAAAGCGAAGGCCGCATTCGTACCCGACCTGTTTCGTGTAGTCGTACTCCTCTTTCGGAATTGCATGGCCTCCGAAGCAGACTACGGTTTTATGCCTGCCGGTTTTATTGAATACTCCGGCATTTCGAAGTATCAGGAACACCGCATCTGTTATTCCCTCAGGCGAGGTCATATCAAATTTTTCTGTCCGGTCGATCTCACTGTTAATGAATAAAAGGTCTCGGATTACTGCAAAGACGTGCTGCCTTAGTCCTTCAATCATTTTGGGAACGCGCGTGTATTGGTTCTTTATCCTTTGCTCGTAGAAGACAAATGCCTTTGTGGGAGCATTGCGTAGAAGGATTTCAATTCCTTTCGCTGTCCTGACTACCTCAAGTGAAAAGTCGTGATGTGCCTCGATCATTGATTTAACATCATCACTCTCTTCGCCGCTGTTGAGTACTGCTAAAACACAACGTTTAAGCAGTCTGCGGACATCTTCCCGACTCTTCTCGAACAGGGCATCAATTTCACGGGGAGACAATGATTCAAGACAGGTATTTTCAGGTGATAAGCGAAACTGATTAACATCGCTGTCGCTGATAATAGGATAGGTCCGGTCCATCTCTGTTCTTCCTCCTCAGGGTCATGCGCACCATATTTTTTTTAAAGGAAGGAAGTGTATGGCGTGGCATGTTTTATGTCAATAAAAACAATCCTCCATATTGTAGGCACTATTTAGTAAATCCAAAATGGAAAATGAATCGGGGTCGGGCCAGGCTAATGCATTTAAATAAAAAGAATTATTCCAAAAAATCGTTATTTTGGGCCTATATCGCTCTACTTGCGAACTATCACAGAGACCCGTTTGATAGAATGCTCATTGCACAGGCAATGGTAGAGCGTTTTACTCTCATAACACGGGATAAAAATATCATGAAATATAAAATTTCTATTATTAAAGCATAGGAGCGGTTAATGGAGAGTAAAGGGTCCCGGTTAAACAAAAACAAAAAAAGGTTTAACAGGATAAATCCCCGTTTAGCTCATGCTGTTTGAAGAACGGGATCAAATATAGGGGTTAGACCTCGATATAGGACAAAAAATAAAATTAAACAAAATAAACTACCTGCCGATATAAATAAATGGTGGCAAACTGAATTAGTTTTACACCTTTTATTAGTTCTACCCTTTTTTATTTAAATTCACAACGTATTGGTAAATTTAAAATCCTTCAAATAATGTTAATCTTTGACTTAGTGCACTAAGGAATTACATAATGAGTAGAGAAAACAAGTTTCCTAAAAATGCAGCTTATTTCTGTCTGGCCGCGCCTTTTATCGGCAGTATTATCACATCTATTACTCTGCCTTCAACTGCTGCAATGGGTGTTTCTCAATCAATAGACGGTCTGATTTTGATAGGTATCCTATTGGGGGGGTTTACACTTGGAGTTTATTCACTGTTTTATATTCGAAAAATTAAAGGAATTGTTATTCCTGCGACCATAGGACTATTGCTCCATCTGCTCGTCGGTTTTATAGCTTACGGCGTTATTAAGGATTACAGGAACAAAACCACTATTTTTGAAATCTATTATCAGCAAGAGCTTGTTGGCGAAGTGTTTGACCGATTAATCCTTGGAAGAGATTCTGCAAAATATAATACAAATGAAACGATATCAAAGCTATCAAAAGAGATTTTTGATAGATGCCCAAATTGCTCGATAATTCGAAAAGGTATTTTAACGGCACTTCCTCCGGAATATGAAGGCATTTTCGAGAACAAACCCATTGAATACACCTATGTTAGTATTGATAGTAAAAAATTATCAATACCTGATATAAGATATGTTTATCCGTCTGCAAGGAGTCAACCAACCTGCGAGGATTTAGAAGCTTTTGTAGACAAAAGGAAAGAAATAACTAAACCGTATGGCATCGTTAATTGTATTGAACAAAAAAATGACTAAAAATCTGTTAGCCGCTGCGTTCATATTCGCCTTGCTGATTTCTGCCTGTACAGAGGAGAAGCCGGAGCAGGTTACTTTACCAGCCGAAAAGGTTCTTGGATTCGAGTCCCGCAGTTTCAATCTCTATACAAGGAGCTACAGAGGTGCACCTACTGCTCTCGGGCAAATCTTTTCACCACCGGAGAAGCACACGATCCTGACTAAAGTTGAGTTTTATGGTCGCCGATCCCGATCAGACGATACTCTCTCGGATATGAGTGTCAAGTTACACATATCGCCATGGCTGGAAGACCGTCCCGGTTCCCCTGTACTCTGGGAATCAGAGCCGGTAGAGATTCAATATAGCTTTAAACATGGCTGGCTATCATTTGATGTGCCGCATCTCTATCTGGAACCCGGGGGGAGATATATTGCATGGATGTCTGCCATCGAACTTCAGGACACTGAAAATACTACTATCGGTATTGTCAGTATGGGCCCCCGGTTTTCGATTCATTCGGATCCTGGCAAGAATAAATGGCATAACAGCTATCCGGAAGGTGCGCGAGCAAGCTGGAGACATGGTAAGCCGGAGAGTATTGAGGAAATGAGACAACTACCCTGGGAGGTTGACGCACCGGGCCGCAATTTGCATTTCAAAATGATTTTTGAGAATCGGGTTGATGAATAAGAACAACATAGGAGGAAGGTCAACTTGCCCCTTTTATATTATTAACTCTAACAAGGAGATAACAGTGAAGAAAATCGGTCAATTGATATTAGCAATTCTTGTGCTCCCGGCAATTGCAATGGCAGGCAGCGAAAAAGAAAACGAAAATTGGAGCGTCGTCTCATTAAAAAGACACCAGATTGAATCAAAATTTCTAAAGAGAGATATAAGGCTTAAAGTGTAGTGTTCCGGATGGTTATGATAATAATAACGGAAAAAGCTATGGTGTACTGTATTATCTTGATGGATTTACAACGTCAGGTCTGATAAATGAACTGGTGAATCTCCTCACTTACGGGGAAGAAATACCTAAGTTGATCACTGTTGGCGTTGATTTGGATGTAAATAACGGGAATGAATGGTTTAAAGAAAGATCCTATATCCTTACTCCGAGCAAATCCGATATATATCAGGATTTCGGGATACCGGAATCCTGGACCGGTGGAGGCGCACATTTTTTGGAAAGCCTGGAAAAGGAAGTGATCCCGTTCATTGAGCAGACTTATCGGGCATCGAAAGATGATAGAACCCTTATCGGACACTCCTTTGGCGGTCTTTTTGCACTTTATACTCTCTTTGAGAATCCAAACCTGTTCAAACGATATCTTGCCTCCAGTCCCTCGCTGCCCTGGGACGATAGGATTATATTCAGGCTGGAATCAAAATATTCAAAGAAGAACTCCGAACTGCCTGCAAAATTATTTCTTTCTGTCGGGGAGTTTGAGAACTATCCTGATGACATGGTGGTTCATCATTTAAGAGAACTTGCCACTATTCTTGAGCTTAGAAAATATAAAGGCCTTGAGATCACAAGTAAGGTGTTTGAAGGAGAGTCTCATACCTCGGTGTGTCCAGCAGCATATAGCAGGGGATTACGCAATTTGTTTTATGGGGAACTTGATAAAAAAGATGATACTATGTAGAAGTTAATCATGATGAAATCATGAAACGGATGCCGGATCCGGAAAACATTGAGGATGAGCTTTAGGTATGACGATAAGGGAGCCGGTCTTTTCTGTTAATTCCTCTCATAGGCGGCTACTGCAAAATCCGTATGAGAGGGACCTAAAATAATCAAATAACTATTATCAATCTAAATAATCACCTGATGTAAAAATACCTGGATTCCCCGAGTTATTTTTACATCAGGTGATTATTTTTTAAAAAACGGTGTCTATATAATAAAACAAGCATTTAAGGGAGAAGGCTTAAATAAATACATTTTATTGTATGTCACTTTTTTATTATTAGTTGATAATATAACCATAATTTGCCGGAAGCAAAGGAGGCCCATGATGAGCAGGAATCGGATCAGACTGAAAAGATACAATGGCGGTTCTCTGGCAGGACGGATCGTTTTATATGCGGTCCTGATGCTGGCAGTGTTTACCCTGAACGGCTGTCACAATGATAATGACCCATTGCCGACATACGAAGCAGAAATCGTAAGCGATGTGTATGCTGACGGCGACATCGGTTTGGCTCTCGACTACATCTATACTGTCTCTTCAGCTATAGATACGAGCAGTGTTCTCGCAGGGGTCGATCCGGTGACAGGTGAAGAGTTCCGCGGTTTTCTCGATTTTCCGATCGGGGGAGTCGATGGCATTCCCCTGGATGCTGTCATTGAATCGGCGACACTTGAGCTCTTTATCATCGGGATGAGTGATTCACTGCCCGGCGAAATTTTCCCCTTCCTGATCGATCTGGTTGATTTCCAGCCGCCATATCTTGTAGCAGGCGATTTCAGCCGGGCGATCCAGCCCCCTCTGCTGACAATGCCCGTCGATTTCTACCCTTCGGATGTCGGCAACTTAGTGGTCATCGACGTTACGGAGCTGGTGAATGAAGCCCGGTTTTTAGGGCTGCAGGATGTGCAATTGAGGTTTCTGCTCGATTTTTCGGCAGATTCAGGCCTCATCGAAATCGATGACGCTGATGTTGCCACTGCGCCGCTGTTGAGTGTGATTTACCACTGAGCCAGATAACAATATTTTATAAAAGCAAAAGAAAAGCCTATCTGACAGCATGGTCCGTAAATATGGCATGCCGAAAATGCGGAAACACACCAGGCTGTAAACACATAGATGTTAACCGTGATGAAATCATGAAGCGGATGCCGGACATGGAAAACGTTGAGGATGAGCTTTAGGTATGACGATCAGGATGCCGGTCTTTCCTGTTAATTCCTCTCATATTGACATTGGAAATCATAATTTATTTTTTACCGAAGAATAATAGGCGGCTACTGCAAAATCCGGGTTTAGATCCCCATGGCGTTTTTGAATTCCAGGAAATCCTTAAAACGGTTTTCCTGTTTTTTTTCCAGCGCGGTTTTTATTGCACCGGTAATTTTAGGGGACAGAGATGGATTTATTCTGTTAACAGGTTCAGGGATTTTATTCCTGTGCCATGACTCAATTTCGGATCTGTCGGTTGTTTCAAAGGGCTTTCTTCCTGTAAACAATTCATAAAAGACCATTCCCATGGAGTATATATCAGACCGGATGTCGGCATTTTCTGCCTGGCCGAACCTTTCAGGCGGTGAATAGGCGGGAGACAGTATTCCGTCGGCCTTGTCATATGAAGTATCATCAATAACCGCTGATATCCCGAAATCCGTGATAATGCTCTTCCCTTTTTTATCAATCATTATATTTGAGGGCTTGATATCTCTGTGTAATACCCCCATTTCGAATGCATATTGAAATGCTGCCAGGCATTGTTCTGCAATGTTTACTGCCAGTTTAGAGGGAAGCCGGTTGTCGGATTCCTGAAGCATCAACTCTTTTAAATCGGTTCCGTCTATGTACTCCATAACGATTGTATAATCCGGACCATCTGCAAAAAAATCAATCAGTTTACATATGTTGGGGTGATTGAGTTTTGACAATATTTTTGCTTCGTGAAAGAATTTATTAACAATCTTTGGATCATCAGGTAAATATGGATTCAGTGTTTTAAGGGCAACAATATCTCCGTCATTGGAAACAGCTTTATATACATTGCCAAAACCACCAACACCTAATGAGCCCAGCAGTTCATATTTGTCTGTTTTATTCATATAAATTTAATTGCTTTATGGCGCGGTTTAAAAAGTATTATGTTTCAGATGCATACAATACCTGTAACACATAATATAACTTGACAGCAACTTGATCTTTACAATATCCTCTCCATTCAGTTTTTTTCTGTGTTTTAATTATATTAACCATTTCAGCTGATTAAAACCATGTTATTTTAAGAGTATTTTATGCATGAAACCAAAAGGGTGCACATTCAGGTAGAAGGCGAACAGGTTACGGCAGCCGGTGTCTCGGATATCGGTCTTTTAAGAAATGAAAACCAGGATTCTATTCATCTTGATGAAAACGGTCGTTTTATTCTTCTTGCTGACGGCATGGGAGGTCATGAAAGGGGAGCCGAAGCCAGCCGGACAATTATTTCCGTTCTTCAGGAATTTTTTCAACCGGAAAGAATTGAAAGAGAAATAGCGGATATCACAGCCGTCGAAGGGATTCCGGTCGAGGTCAGCTCTCTTTTTTCGTTGATTGATAAGGGAATAAGGAAGTCCAACACCGTAGTTTATGAAAAGAACCGGGCAGAGGGGGTTGAAAAATATATGGGATCAACCCTTGTCGGTGTTGTATTTACAAAAGAACTCTGTGTAACCTGGTTTCATGTTGGAGACAGCAGATTATATCGATGGAGAGATACGACCCTTACTCAATTAACAAAAGACCATTCTGCATATGCGGAATGGGTGAATAAAGGCTGTACAGGCGAAGAACCCGGCAGGAATCTTGTGACAAGGGCGATTGGTCCAAGAGAGGGAGTCATACCGGACATGAACTGGGAAAAGGGAAAAGAAGGAGATATATATATTCTATGCAGTGACGGCCTGAATGATATGATAGGAGACGATGAGATATCGGATATTATAAAAAGCTCCGATTCTGTAAACAATATGACCGTCAACCTTTTAAATGCCGCCCTTGATGCCGGAGGCACAGACAACATCAGTATAGTCGCCTGTGAGTTGTAGGGCTTAATCAGAAAAAACAGGAAGTTCTCAGCCGGTTTTCTCGATATATTCAGGG
>JASFHE010000304.1:0-7786 GCA_050123415.1 Desulfobacteraceae bacterium
ATCAGGAACAGTGTTTTTTATCACCCAACAGACAGGGGAATGGAAAGAGAGATAAAGAAAAGAATGGAGTTATATTCCGGCAAGAAGGGCTCAGCAAAAAAGCCGGAAAAATAGGAGTCTATTTTTCTCCCAATATCGTGTCGTTGTAAGGGCGAAAAATTTTTCGCCCTCTTGTTTAAATGTTACTCTCAATTAAATAAAACTTAACATTCTTATTTGATGTCTCAACGCGCAATACCGCAAGGTGTGATTTTGCACTGTCAGGAATTGATACAGCCTCATCTCTTTTTTTTATATAGCCGTATTTAATAAACGCAGGATTTTCTGATTTATTAACAAGATCAATAAATAAATTCTTCTTCGGTTTTAATAGGCCAGGGGTGAGTAACACAGCAAGGAGGATAACCATAGCAAATGTAGATGCAAATGCTATTTTGGGAATAGAAAAAAAGTTACTTTTCCTTTCGACACCATCCAGCTTTGCCCTGGTCTTTGCTTTTCTACCTGCAACCATCCAGTAATTTACGTCTGCAGAAGGAGAAGGTTCAGGATTAGTATTTTTTAAATGTTCAATGAAATCCTTTACACCATCATGAAAACTCTTAGGCGCAGCAATCAGTAATTGCCCATCCGGTGCTATCCGCGCCCTTCCTATCCTGGTTTCTACACTTCCCTTCCCAAGAAGATCATCCATTGTTTGTCTAACCTCATTGACCAATCTCTCCGGAACCTCGTAGGATTTCAAGACAAGGGCTTCCGATTCTTTTTCAGAGTCATTTTGGAGCTCCGGACATCCTGCAAATGCAATAAGACTTAAAAAACTAAAATTACCAAGCATGTTTTTATTTTCATTTTCTATTCTCCTGTGGCTATTGATGAATTGGGTATTACTATTATTCCTTTAATACCTTAATACGCCTGAACAGCGTTTTTCTTCATTTTTTATAGAGACGGGTTTCAAATCCGTCTCTAAATCTCGTCCAGGGCAAATCAATTCTAATAAATATAATAAAATCATTAAGATAAGAATATATAAAATTAAATTTTCGATCCTACGAACTATTTCGTTGACACTTACGAAATAGTTCGTATATTATATTCGTAAATTGATCATAAAAAATGCAAATTGCCATGAATAACCTGTAATAAAAAGGAGATGAGAAAATGAAAGCGATAACAAAACTTACGGGCATACTACTGATATCGCTTCTTGCGACGGCATGTGCGACAACACCATTTAAGGTGGCGGATAAATATATCCTGGATAATGAACTCTCGGAGGCAACTGATATAACCAACTTCAGGTTAGACAGCTGGGAATCCATAGATTCTCAATCATTGATCCTTAGAACCGATATCAATAATTATTACCTGATTGTCCTGGACCGTCTGGCCTTAAACCTGCCTTATGCCGAGAATATAGGGATTACTTCTACTACCGGTATGGTAAAGAACGGCTTTGACAGTATTATTGTGTCAGATTCCTACGGAACTGAATCATATACCATTCACAAAATATATAAGCTCAAAGACCGGGAGCAGGCAACGGAAATCAAAAAACGTCTCAGGTCGCAGGAAGCAGACAAGTAAACCGAGGCGCATAAAGTTTATTTCTTCGCTGTTTAGCGGTGGAAAAGTTTATTTAACATGCATAATTTGATAGTATTATATTCTAACTGAAAACCATGAGATGTTTGGTCGGCATGTTATAATCTGGATTGAGGTAAAAATATGAAAAAAAATGAGACGCCAATCCCGACTGAAATGGAGCTTGCGATTCTTAATGTGTTATGGAAGGCCGGCCCAAGTACTGTACGCGAAGTGCAGAATACCCTCAACAAGACACGAAATGCCGGTTACACCACTGTTTTGAAAATGCTGCAGATCATGACCCAGAAAAAGCTGGTTAGGCGTGATGAATCAAACCACGCCCATGTTTATATCCCTAACTGCTCAAAACAAAAGACACAGAAGCGTCTTGTTGACGATTTGCTGAAAAAAGCATTTGGCGGTTCATCCGTACAACTTGCAAGCACTCTGTTTGGCGCTGAAAAACTCAGTAAACCAGAGTTTGAAAAACTTAGGAATGAAATACTCGCACTTCAAAAAGAGGAGAGCGATAATGGAAATAATAAGACTTACTGAATCAATAATTGAATATCTATCGATTTCATCTGTCCTGTTGTTCATCCTGGGCCTGTTGAGTTTTTTATGTGTCAGGTCTCTGAAGGTTCGGGGCAGGGCAAAATTGCTTGTGTGCACCCTGATAGTCATCCTGCCACTTGCCTATCCTTTAAAGACATTATTTCCTGATTCCGCTAAAATCCCTGTTCATCTGGAGTTAAATTATTTTAAGCAACATAGTGAAATTGCATCAGAAAAGTCCATGTCTGAAAACGCATCTTTTCTTTTAAATAAGGAGACGACAGCAGGTCTGTCCGAAAGAAGTGAGGCGGCTTCGGGCCCCGGTATTAAAGTCCGATTTATGGAAACAATGTCCGCTTTATTCAGTAACTGGATGCTGATTGCAGCAATAGTATGGGGGGGAGTTTTTTTCTTTTCACTGGTTCGCGTGGCTGTAACTGGTTTTAAGACAAATAAATTCCTCAGGCTGGCAGACTCTGTTACAGATCCGAAAATCCTGAAATTGCTGCAACAGTGTGTGTCTGATACCAACCTGCGCCGCATCCCTGAACTTAATATAGTAGAGGGGATCTCAACTCCGATGGTTATAGGTTTTTTCACGCCCGGGATTATTATCCCCCGTCATCTCCTGAAACCTGAATTTCGGGAAGGATTACGGTTTACACTCCTTCATGAATTAAAGCACCTGCAGCAGTACCATAACTGGTGGCTTCTTGTGGAATCAGTAATTGGTGCAGCTTATTTTTTCCATCCGGTTTTTCACTGGGCAAAAAGAAAAATTCACGAAGAACTGGAAAATATCTGTGACCGTCATGTTATTCGTGTAACCGATAATTCTGTCTCATATGCCGATTTTTTACTTAATCAGATCTGGCAGCAGAGTTCCGGCAGACACCATGCTCTTGCCCTGCCGTTCGTCTCAACTGTTTCAAAAACAACAACCCGGATCCATTCAATCCTGGAAAATGCCAGACCAGCACCTTTTATGCATATACGTGACAGAATTTCGGTATTATTTATTTTAATGGCTTTTCCATCAATATTACTTTTAAGTATTGCGCCTTCCGTACAGCATTCGGATCAGGCGCTTAATATATTAAATCCTCTGAAAATAAACAGTCAGGAGAGCACAAACCATAAAAGTGAATTGACCGTACATGAAAAAGAAATATCTTATATTAAAGAAACTTCGGTAAGCCCTGTTGAAAGAGCACAATCTCATGTTGAAAAAACAGCTCCTGCAATTAAACCTGCAGGCAATACAGCACTTCCAGCAAAATTGACCATGGAAGAAACGACCGTACCTGTCCGGGAAACTGAAAGTCCGTCAATTGAAGAGGCTGAGGAAGAAAATAAAACTGAAGTAATTCAAAAAAACTCCACACATGATATTACTCGGAACCTTGATGTTATTGGCTCTGTTTCCGGAAACGATATGTTACCGGCGCAAAA
Source organism: Desulfobacteraceae bacterium (assembly GCA_050123415.1). Lineage (GTDB taxonomy): Bacteria > Desulfobacterota > DSM-4660 > Desulfatiglandales > HGW-15 > JAAZBV01. The sequence goes on from JASFHE010000304.1 coordinate 3,598, forward strand.
TGATGCAGGCACAGGAGAAGCAACCGATAAACCGATATCACCGGGAGGAACCATTGCTGATAAATATCTTGGTCCTCCGGTAAATGAACTGGCGATTATTCGCATTTACAACATAAAAGTACTGGATGCATATACCATCCTGTTTATGATGCGTGGCGGAGATTTGTATCTGGCACGTCTTTCAGAACCATGCCCCAGTCTATTGTATGCCAGTGATTATAAACTTCTTTCCATTAATGGAAGGCTCAGCAAGTTTGACCGAATTCAGGCAGTATCACATGATCAGATTATAGGTACATCAGGAATGCTCTTCGGTTTTTATCCTTACAAATATGAAGGAAATAAATATGAAGCCATCAAACTCCTTAAAAAGAGTCTTTTAGCAAAGCTTGTAAATGAAGGGGCACTTTAAAATAAGGATTAATCTTACCCGATCACCACATCCTCAATAAGCCTGTCCTTTATGAGAAGTTGCTGTCTCTTTTTATTGTCAAGAGTGAAGATCCCGTATCCGTTTGAGTATATAACGGTACCATCATGCCCGATGTCAAATGCTGCCACATTTTTTGCCAGGACTTCTTCATTGCCGTTCTCGTCCCTCCGGATCAGTTCCCATGAAGTCGGGACAAGTGACGGCACTCCCAGTATCTTCGTTCCGGAGTTGAGCGCCTTTTCCGCGTTGATAATTTTTCCTTTTAAAATGATCGTCTTTAAATCATCGTTCTGGAGTTTGGGCACTGAAGCCGTGGTTAACGGTTTTTGAGAATACACGATAGAAAAAAAGTTCAGGTAATGAAAGACAGCCCTCAATAGCCTGAAGGGAAACAATAGAAAATCCATCAATGCTGTTTCAGGCCGGTATTGATTTTTCTCATAGGGACGCCGGATATAATAGAGATAACCGTCTATGCTTATGTGAGGCTGAAGAAAATCATATCTGCTATCTTCAAGTACAGTTGTCATGAGATTATTATCAAGATCAAGCGCCTGAACAGCAGTGGCTCCTCTTCCGGCGGCATACCCGGCCTGGTTTCGTGCTACCCCTGTTGACTGGAACAATATACGTCTCTGGTCGCCGGGCATCCAGGATGGGCAGTCATCGATCGAATCACCCTGGGTAATCTCTCTTGTATCTCTGCCGTCTTCACTTATCAGGATAAGGTTTGATGTGCCGTTTGTGAACTGTTGAGAACATACAAATTCTTTTGTCTTACTGTTAATGTCCAGATCTCTGGCCTTGAACTTTTCCTTATGAAATAAACGCTTCTCTTCTTTTGTGTTGTTGTCATATACAAAAAGTCCTCCTGACGATTCGGTCTCCAGCACATAATAGAATTTATTGTCATCAGGGTTCCTGGTTGCAGTTGTGATATTCACTTTTACTGTATCTGTATCCAGATGATCCATACCCCATAAAATACTGCCGCCAAAATGGGACCCGGAGCCCTTTATCTTCCATTCATTTTTCTGGTTGATCCTGACGGCCTGATCAATTACTTTCTGTCCATAGGGACTTTGTATTTGTTCCGGGCATGAGTTTCCTGACAGATAAAAAAGCTTTCCCCTGGCAGTATAGGCAAGTTTGCATCTGACGGGTAGTGCTGCCGGCTGTGTTTTAGTATACTCGTTCTCATCTTCCCGGGAAAATTCAGTTAAAAAGTATAATATAAATCCGGCCCAGGGTATCAAAAGGATATACAGCCAGTGTCGCGGTTTATTATTCCTTAATGCATGGTTGATAAAAAATAACTGGACAACTATTTCAGTTATAACAATAAGGTGCATTTTATAACTCCCATAAACTGGATGAGCATTAGATAATAAAAAATATACCTTTTATTCATAATAACTTGAATATACAGATAAATATTTTATAAAAATAGTTATAATCAAATGCCTAATCGACCATATCATCAAATTTATTTAATCTTTATCCTGGTTTTTGGAAAAACGGTAAAAAATCTCTATTCATTTTAGACATTAATTATGATTAATTAGATTATATTGATATAAATTGATTGAGCATATACTGATTCAAAGATATAAGAAATCCTGATAAACTATTTCTCCGGAGGGTTTGGTGAATAATCAATATTTAAAAAACAATAAGATTTTCCATTGTTTAATCATCATATCAGTCGCTGCAGCAATTTTGCTGTTAGCCTCCCTTTCAAGTTCCTGTCATAACTCTCAGGATAAAGCCTTACTACCTGCTTCAGCCTGGACAGGGACATGGGGCACTGCACAACAGCTTGTCGAGCCGCATAATATGCCTCCGGAACCGGGTTTGAAAAATAACACTTTAAGGCAGGTTGTCAGGGTTTCTATTGGAGGAGAACAGCTCAGAGTATGTTTTTCAAATGAATACGGCACAAAGCCGGTAATCTTGAAGGCTGTTCATATTGCGGATTCGGCAGGCGGAAGCACTGTTAATCCTGAGACAGACGTGTCTTTGAAATTTAATAATAAGAATTCAATCATAATTGAACCCGGCCTTACGGTAACCTCAGATACCCTGTCCTTCCATCTAAAACCGCGCTCTGACATTGCCATAACGATCCATTTTGGTGACACCTCTCCCGATGTAACAGGACACCCCGGATCTAGAACCACATCATTTTTACAATCCGGTGACAAGGCTGCTGTTGTCAGTTTACCTGAAGCCCTTAAGACTGATCACTGGTATATAATAGACAGTATTGAAGTGCTGGCACCTGAGTTCTCAAAGGCTGTTGTTGTGATTGGCGATTCTATCACTGATGGACGGGGCTCCGGCACAAACAGGCAAAATCGCTGGCCGGATGAACTTGCCCAAAGGCTGCAGGAAAATCCGGCGACCTCCGATATTGCAGTTCTTAATATGGGGATCGGAGGGAATTGCGTACTTCGTGACTGCCTTGGTTCTGCTGCTGTTACACGTTTTAATAACGATGTGCTTGAACAAAACGGGGTGCGCTGGCTGATAATCCTTGAAGGGATAAATGATATCGGGCAGGCACAGGGAGAGGAAAAGGCAGCAGAAACAGCAAAAAATCTGATAGTAGCCTATGAACAGATGACCGATCTTGCGCATGATAAAGGTATCATTGTATATGGAGCTACATTGTTGCCTTTTGGCGGATCGTTCTACGATGGTAAGTGGCGTGAATCAGCACGGCAGACCGTGAATAACTGGATCAGGAGCAGTAAGCGTTTTGATGCTGTTATTGATCTGGATAAAGCCCTGGGTGATCCTGAAAATCCAACACATATGTTACCCGCAGCTGATACGGGTGATCATCTGCATCCCAATGAGACCGGGCACAGGATGATGGCGGAAGCAATAAATCTTGAATTATTTACTGAATAGTGCCCATCCAAAAACTAAAGTTTTTGTTCGGCAGCGGTCAGCACTCAGCGTTCAGCTTTCAGCAAAAGGCTTTTAAAATAAAGGCTTAGCTGACTGCTGATAGCTGACCGCTGAAAGCTCCATCCAGAAATGCCTCTTTCTGGATGGGCACTGAATAATTAAAAAGGGAGGAATTCATGAACGATATGCTGAAAGATCGGGTTGCAGTAATAACCGGCGCAGGAAACGGTATCGGACGCGCCCATGCACTGGCAATGGCCTGTCAGGGAGCAAAGGTTGTAGTAAACGATATCGGAACATCCACTGATGGTATCGGGACCTCCAGGGGGCCGGCGGATAAAGTAGTCGCGGATATAATTGAGGCAGGAGGTGAAGCTGTAGCGAATTATGATTCGGTTGCTGCACAGGAAGGCGCTTCCGCGGTCATTGATACTGCCATTGAAAAGTTCGGGCGTATAGATATCCTTGTAAACAACGCGGGTGTAATACGGGAACCGCGCGACATCGATGAAGTTCCTTATGAGGACTGGGAGATAGTACTTAAAACCCATCTCTTCGGTATGTTCTTTACATCCCGAAGGGCCTGACAGCCTCTGAGTTTCCGGAGATCATTATCTGGGATTGAAATCTAACTAACTGGGACAAACTTTCCCTTTCCTGTTTTGCCCAACCAGGAAAAACCTTCCTTAAATGATTGTCTGAATTACTTGTCCGCATCATAATAATAATAATAACAACAAGATATCTGAGAAATACCTTTTGGCATGCTTTTAGCAAAATATTATCTTAAGAGGGACTTATTATTTTTTGACAAATAAAAATACTTACTCAGAAAAGCTG
>JASFHE010000305.1:0-7780 GCA_050123415.1 Desulfobacteraceae bacterium
AACGGGACTTTTTCATCCAGTCCGTACTGGAGTTGCATTGGATATCCTCTATTCTTGATTCACGGGAAACACCCTTGACTCATCACTGAAGTAATCTCTTGTCATTCTTATTACTACCGGGCTCAGGAATAAAAGTCCGATAAGATTTGGCCAGGCCATTAGTGCGTTGAATATATCTGATATCGCCCACACGGCTTCCAGTTTTATATATGCGCCGACAGGCAGCAGTATACAATAGATAATCCTGTATGGGGTTACAAGCTTTTTACCGAACAGGTAATCAACACACCTGTCACCATAGTATGACCAGCTTATTGCAGTACTGAAGGCAAAAAATATAATTCCAAATGCAACGATGTATCCTCCAAGACCCGAGATTCCCATATTGAATGCCTTTGCCGTGAGATCTGCACCTGTCTCACCTGACGAATAAACGCCTGTGAGTACGATAACCAATGCTGTCATAGTGCAGATCACGAGGGTGTCAATAAAGGGGCCAAGCATTGCAACAAGACCTTCACGTACCGGCTCTTCGGTTTTTGCAGCACCATGTGCAATAGGTGCACTTCCAAGCCCTGACTCATTTGAAAATACCCCGCGTGCTACTCCGAATCGAATTACCTGGGCAAGTGTGGCTCCTGCAAAGCCTCCTGCAGCAGCACTCCCGGTAAACGCCTCTCTGAATATCAGAGTAAAGGCCCCGGGTATTGCATCAAGCCTGGAGCAAATAATAATGAGTCCACCGAGCACATAAAAAACCGCCATGAAAGGTACAAGTCTGCTTGCAACCTGCCCTATTCGCTTTATCCCCCCGACTATTACAGCAAAAACAAGCACTCCGATTACCAGTCCCGTTACAAGTTTCGGAACTCCGAAATGTGTAAAAACAGGTTCTGCCACTGAATTGGCCTGAACCATGTTTCCTATTCCAAAGGAAGCAATGGTTGCAAAAAGGGCAAATAATACTCCAAGCCATTTTTGATTAAGGCCTTTTTCAAGGTAGTACATTGGACCGGCGCCCACAACACCGTCAGAATGAATTACGCGATAATTTAATGACAGCAGACATTCCGCGTATTTAAGGGCCATACCGAATACCGCGGTCACCCACATCCAGAATACTGCACCCGGCCCACCCATCGCTATTGCTGTACCTACACCAGCTATGTTACCGGTTCCTATTGTTGCCGACAATGCAGCACTCAAAGCCTGAAAGTGTGTTACCTCTCCCTTGTCATCGGAATTGTCATACTTTCCCGAAATAAGCCCCCATGAATATTTAAATTTTCTGATCTGGACAGCCTTTACAATGAGCGTAATATATATGCCGGTTCCTACCAGTAATATTATCGTAACCGGTCCCCAGACCATGCCGCTTATCTGATCAAGTAATTCCTGCATTAAACAAACTCCAAATTTAACTGGTCAAAATATTTATGTAGATCATTAAAAAAGCTTTCTTTTTCAACGAAGAGATGTGTTTTAAATCCCTTCTTTTTTGCCCGTTCAATGTGGCCATGATAATCATCAACAAACATAATCTCACCAGGATTAAGCCCCAGTTTATCGGCAATATCATCAAACAGGCCGGGGTCGCTTTTACTCTTTCCGGTAAAAAAGCTGTTAAATATATGATCAAATAACTGGTAAAAATTATTTCGATCATTCAGTTTATCAAGCCAGTCAGTCTGATCACTTAAAAGGCAGACAATGAGCCCCTGTTCTCTCAGCTTTGTAATGATGTTCGGAAACCAGGGCCTTATTTGGAATTCTTTTAAAATAATATCCCGAAGCTTCAGATTATCCCCTGCAATGCCCGTGGTTTCCTTAATGGCCTTCCAGAAAGTCTCTTCATTGCACTTTCCCAGGACATAACCTGTGGAATATACCAGGTCAAAGGCTGCCTCCTCAGCGATGTCAGGATCAACATTGCTCTGTTGCGCTATTGCCCTGATTCCTTTCCTGAAACCTTCCTCGGCAAATACCCCGCCAAAATCAATGAGTACCGCCTTAAGGATATTATTTGATTTTGATTCCACTTTTTCAGATTCTGTAGTCAATTCGGATTATTCATAACCGTTGGGGTTCTGAGACTGCCATCTCCATGTATCCGCACACATTTCATCAATCCCCTTTTCCGCAACCCAGTTTAATTCCTCTTTAGCCAGGGCAGGATCAGCAAAACATTCGGCTATGTCACCGGGCCTGCGGTCGGTAATTTTATATGGTACATCCTTGCCGGATGCCTTTTTAAACGCCTCGACCATTTCAAGAACGCTGTACCCCGTACCAGTACCAAGGTTATATACCTTTATGCCTGTTTCTGATTCTATCTTATCTATTGCCCTGACATGACCTGTGGCAAGATCAACCACATGGATATAATCTCTTACGCCAGTACCGTCATGCGTCGCGTAATCATTCCCAAACACTGATAAAATATCCAGTTTTCCAATAGCTACCTGTGAGATATAGGGTACCAGGTTGTTGGGAATATCATTGGGGTCCTCTCCTATTTTTCCGCTTGAATGAGCACCAACAGGATTGAAATATCTGAGAAGAATAATATCCCAGGAGTTGTCCGATACATACAGATCTCTAAGTATCTCTTCTATAAATAGTTTTGATTTACCATATGGGTTGGTTGCCGAAAGAGGAAAATCCTCGGTTATTGGGACCTTATGAGGATCACCATACACCGTGGCAGAAGAGCTGAATACCATCTTCTTTACGTTATTTTCCCTCATAACTTCGCAGAGGCAAAGGGTACCATAAACATTATTGCTGAAATATTCCAGCGGCTTATGCACTGATTCACCAACAGCCTTCAGACCGGCAAAATGTATTACAGCATCAATGGAATTATTGCCGAAAATATCCTGTAATGCCTGTTTGTCACACAAGTCTGCCTTATAAAAAATAAAATCCTTCCCTGTAATTTCGCGAACTCTCTTTAATGATTCCTCTTTACTGTTGGAAAGATTATCAACCACAATAACATCGTGCCCTGCATTCAGCAGTTCTACCAACGTATGACTTCCAATGTACCCTGCACCACCTGTTACAAGTATTTTCATTTTTTTATCTCCGGTTTATCCCTTATTCATTTAAATTTATCCAACTCTAGACTATGAATTACAGTGAGTCAACATGAAAGGTCCCTGATAATATTCGGCAGGAGGCCAATAAACGGCTTAATAACCTGCTGTTTTCATTAAAAAATACAATTTATCAAAAAAATATTCAAGTTCATGGGTCAGGATGCCGATCAAATGATTGGAAAAAACTTGTGGGCAAACTTTCCGAAAGGACAGGGCGCAAAGCTTCCGGTCTACGTCCCTGATAGACAGGGATACGACAGCGGGGCTGCAGAGTGAGGATAAAATAGCGCCCGTTCTCATTAAAAGGAACGGGTTTTTTATTTTTTGCTCTGGCAAGAAAGAACGAGGATTTGATAAACAGGAACACTCTCTATAGAAAGGTGTTGTATAAAAAGGAGGTGATATATGGTTATAGATTCCTCGGTCGTAATAAATCTCCCGAATGATGGAGAATTTAGAGTCAAAAAAAGGCAAGACCCTGCTGAGATAAAACCTGTTGAGAAATCAGGAAAAAGCGATGATCCTGAGCTTGATATCAGCAGGGATAAGATTACTGAAAAAACCCCTGAGACCCGTCGTTTTGATGCCGGAGAAATATACAATAAATACGGCGAGATAGGCTACGAAAGAAACGGAGACGGAGAAACAGAGATAAAACCCAGAACCATAGATGTGATTGTCTAAATGTGGTTTCGGAGAGGGAGATAAAAAAGGGTATCCCCCACAGGGGGATACCCTTTTATTTTTACTCCTGAATTCTGAGTTGTTATTTAATTTCTATCTTTTTTGTTTCGGTTTCTTCCGCCTTGGGAAGCAAAACCTTCAGTATGCCATCCTTGTAACTTGCATCAACCTTGTCTGACTCTACTTTCCCGGGAATCCTGAAGCTCCTGTGAAAAGATCCGTAATGCCTTTCTATCCTGTGATAACCTTCACCCTTGTCCTCTGTCTCATTTTTCTTTTCACCCTTTACACTTAGTATTCCGTCCGAGATCGATATTTCAACATCTTTAATATCTATCCCGGGCAGCTCTGCCGAAACTACATACTCCTTATCATTTTCAGAAATATCAAAAGCCGGTGTCCACTCATTCTTTTCGTTGAATAATGAAGGGAAGTCCCAGTCATCAAAGAAGCGATCAAAAAGGTCTCCGGACGGCGTAAAACTTCTGCCTGGTATTAGGCTTAATAACCTGTTCATAAAATCACCCCCTAAATAATTAAATTATCTTCATGACCGAAAAATAATCATTATATGCTATCAGTCAAGGGGCCGGTTTTATCTGAAACATTGAACTGGAGGGCCTTTACGGGGCATACCTCAATACATTCCCTGCAGGATTCACATGAGAGATTTTCTTCCTGCCCGTAAAGGCTTATAACTGTATCAAGACCGCGATTGGCAAATGAGAGGATAGAATGGCCTTTCTTTTCACATATATAAACACACCTGCCGCATAGTACACACCTGCTGGGATAATAATGAATCAGGGGATGTGTTTCATCTACATCATTATCCTTGATCTTTTTTTCAAAGTCCTCATTCTTCAATCCTACCTTTAAAAATCCTGCAAGCTTCTGTATCTCACATCTTTTATTGGCAGGGCAATTCCTGCAGTCAACAAGATGGGTTGAAAGAAGCAGCTTAAATGCTGCCTGTTGAAGCCTTCTCACTTTTTCGGTATCAGTACGAACTACCATTTCTTCAGTTACTTTTACCGTGCAGGAGGAGACCGGGTTATTAACACCTTCCAGTTCAACAAAACACAAACGGCATGATACGGATGGAGTTTCCATATCTTTCAGATAGCACAGGTTTGGAATATAGATATCATTATCGAGGCACGTCTCTAAAAGGTTAGCACCTTCAACAGCCTCGATCTCCGTATTATCAACTACTATTTTTATTTTTTTATCCATATATGTTTACTCTTCCGGCCTCTCTATTACGGGTGCCAGTTCAGGCGGAGAAATTTTTACTACGGCATGATATTCATCAGGACAGGCAGTCATACATTCACCGCACTTGACACATAAACTCTGGTCAATACCCTTTTTTCTTTCCTTTGTTGTAAATATTGCCTCCACAGGACAGGACCCGACACAGGCATCACAACCCCTGGCACATTTTTCAAGATCTATATAAAAGGCAGTTAACGCCCTGCACATTCCGGCAGGACAGCGTTTTTCCCTGATATGGGCCTCATACTCAGCCCTGAAATATTTAAGGGTCGTGATAACCGGATTAGGCGCGGTCTTTCCGAGGTTGCACAGGGAGCCTTCTTTAATGTCTTCACACAGTTGCTCCAGCCTTTTAAGGTCCTCCTCAACACCTTCACCCTTTGTAATCCTGTCAAGTATCTGAAGAACATGAAATGTGCCGATACGACAGAATGTACATTTGCCGCAGGACTCCTGTTGCGTAAAATCAAGAAAAAACCGGGCAATATTGACCATGCAGGTATCCTCATCCATCACTACCATCCCGCCTGATCCCATCATTGCCCCTGCTTCTTTAAGTGATTCAAAGTCAATTGGGGTATCCAGATATTTTTCAGGCAGACAGCCCCCGGAGGGCCCTCCGATCTGGACAGCCTTAAACTCCTTTTTAGCAGGAATTCCTCCGCATACATTGAAAATTAACTCTCTCAAATTAACACCCATAGGGATCTCCACAAGACCCGCATGCAGGACATCGCCGACTATAGAAAAAATGGCAGTACCTGAAGTATTATCCGTGCCGATTTCTTTAAACCATGATGCACCATTTTTGACAATAGGGACCACACATGACAAGGTTTTCACGTTGTCGATAACAGTTGGCATTCCCCATAATCCTTCCTGTGCCGGATAAGGGGGCCTGTATCCGGGCATACCTCTCTTGCCCTCAATGGACTTTATAAGGGCTGTTTCCTCACCACATACAAACGCGCCGGAACCTTCAAATACCGAGACATCGATATTTATTCCTGTCCCCAGGATATTATCGCCAATGAGATTATATCCTTCAGCCTGCGAAATAGCCTTTTTAATTGTTTCAACAGCAAGGGGATACTCGGACCTTATATATATAACAGCCTTTTCGGCACCTACAGCGAACGCACAGATGGCTATACCCTCAAGAAGCTGATGAGGATTACTCTCAAGTATATTCCGGTCCATATAGGCTCCAGGATCGCCTTCATCGGCATTGCAAATGACTGTTTTTTCAGGACTGTTTTCCGTTTTCACCATCTCCCACTTTTTCCCGGTGGGAAAACCTGCTCCGCCGCGGCCTCTCAATCCCGATTCAATTATCTCCCTCACTATATTGTCAGGCTGCTGTTCCTGAATTACCTTGCTAAAGGTTGAATACCCGTCCATGGCAATGTATTCGTCGATTTCACCAGGGTCCATATATCCGCATTTTTCCATGACAATGCGTTCTTCACTGTTGAACCTTGGATAATCCATAATGGACGGGATCATGTCATTCCGAACCATGGCCCCCATCATGTGTTCAAAAAGGGGATCACCATCGATCAGGAAAGATTTAACTATCATCCTTGCCTTTCCCGGTGTGACCTGGTGGTAAAATACAGGAGGAAATCCGGAATCAGGATGATCAATTATTACAACAGGCTCCGCATAACAGTGGCCCATACAGCCTGTTGAAAAGACGGAGGCTTCAATGCCTTCCTGCGCCAGCGTGCCTTCAATTGCCCGCTGGGTTTCCAGGGCGCCGGCAGCAATACCGCAGGTTCCCTTGCCGATTGATATATTGATTCTGTTTTTTTGTTTTCTTAGATTAACATTTGATATTGCCCGGTCCTTTATACCTGCAAATACTTTGGTGGGATCATTACTCATCGGAGACCTCTTTTTGCCTTTCCCGCTCCTCTTTTTCCTTTTCAATCTCAAAACCCAATAGGATCCCTTCCACTTTACTTGGAGCCATACCGCCCTGGGTCTTTTCATCTATAATGGCCACAGGTGCAAGGGCGCAGCATCCTACACATGCCACACGCTCAATACTGAATTCTCTGTCAGGTGTTGTTTCGCCATATTTGATACCAAGCTTTCTTTCAAAGTTCTCCAGTATTATATCCCCGCCCTTTACATGGCAGGCGGTTCCCAGGCATACCCTGATCTGATGTTTTCCCGGAGGATTAAACCTGAACTGATTATAAAAGGTAGCAACACCATAAACCTCACTGGTTGTTGTCCCTGTATGATCCGCGACTAGTTTTATAGCATCTTTTGAAAGGTAGGAGTATTTATGTTGTATCATCTGAAGGACAGGAATTATATCCCCTGTTGATTGCCCGAAAGATTTAAGCCTTTCAGTAATATCAGCAATCATTAATTCTTCCTGCTCTCTTATTTTTCTCTCTTCTTCAGGGCTGAGATCATTCATTTTTCACCATGAGTATCAGTGTTAAAGATCGATTGCATCATTCGCATTAATTCCGGAATTTATCTATACATCCATGACATAGGTCACTTCATTTTTTAAATTTAAACGACTCAGGAAATTTTAAATAGGTATGATAACCCAGACCTGACAATTCATCAAGGGGTATACTCAACCCAAAATCCGACATTGAATCATGGCAGGCCTCTAGATTTTAAATTTCAAGTCAAAAAAAAGAATATAGGTGGCCTGAGCTATCTCTTTTTCACGATTACGTTCACAAATT
>JASFHE010000306.1:0-7775 GCA_050123415.1 Desulfobacteraceae bacterium
CAGCTGATAGAGTAAATTTGTGAACGTAATCGTGAAAAAGAGATAGCTCAGGCCACCTATATTCTTTTTTTTGACTTGAAATTTAAAATCTAGAGGCCTGCCATGATTCAATGTCGGATTTTGGGTTATAAATATAGTTTGACAACCAGTGGTTTTAACAGTATTATTCTTAGCTTATTATTCAGGAAAAAAAGTTATGCAATCTTTAGATATTTTTTCAATAAACAGCATCATAATTATCAGGGCAGCAGGGTCTGCTCTCTCTTCCCTGCTGCTTTTATTTACAGGAGAGAACTGAAACTACCGGTTCTGGTAAAGGGCATAACTCTAATATAATCGATCTATACAATCCGTTATCAGGTAACTCTGGTAACGGATTTTTTATTTAGGAGTAAACCGATATGGCAAAAAAAATAATGCTTTATGATACAACCTTAAGGGACGGTACCCAGGGTGAACAGGTCAACCTGTCTGCCGAGGACAAACTGAAGGTAGCACACAGGCTCGATGAAATGGGCATAGACTATATAGAGGGAGGCTGGCCCGGTTCAAACCCGAAGGATGCAAGGTTTTTCAAGATGGCCGGATCAGCTTCATTTAAAAATGCAAAACTGACTGCATTCGGAAGTACAAGACGCTTTGGTAATACCCCTGAAAAAGATCCCAGCATCCGGGCAATACTGGAGGCTGAGACCGCTTCAGTGACGGTCTTTGGTAAAACATGGGACCTGCACGCTACAGAGATTCTTGGTGTTACCCTTGAACAGAACCTTGAAATGATTGAAGACACCATGCGTTATCTTAAAAAAGAGGGGCGCGAGGTAATATATGACGCTGAGCACTTTTTTGACGGCTATAAAAACAATCCTGAATATGCAATTAAAACGATTGATGCTGCCATGTCCGGCGGGGCTGACATGGTAGTACTCTGCGACACAAACGGAGGAACACTCACTCATGAAGTCAAGGAGATAATGGAGAAGGTTGTTCCCATGATATCTGTTCCCTCAGGTATCCATGTTCATGATGACTGCGGACTTTCTGTCGCTAATTCGGTAATAGCCGTAATGTGCGGCGCCGAAATGGTGCAGGGAACCATAAACGGTTATGGTGAAAGATGCGGAAATGTAGACCTGCTGGCTGTAACAGGAAACCTTCAGCTAAAAATGGGGTATGAATGTATCCCGCCTGAAAATCTGACACACCTTACCGAGCTTTCAAGGTTTATCAGTGAGATGGCGAATGTTCCGCCTGTTTATCATCGGCCATTTGTAGGGAAGAGCGCTTTTGCTCATAAGGGCGGAGTTCATGTGAGTGCCATACTTAAAAACAGTAAGGCCTATGAGCATATTGATCCTGAGGCAGTAGGTAACCGCAGGCGTGTGCTTGTTTCTGATTTATCCGGTAAAAGTAACATTGAATATAAGACAAAGGAAATGGGTATAAAACTTGATGGAGGCGTATCAGACAGTACAAAAGTAGTAAATGTTGTAAAATCACTTGAAGACAAGGGTTACCAGTTTGAAGCAGCCGAAGGATCACTTGAGCTCCTTATTAAAAAAGTAACCGGACAGTTTAAGGAGCCATTTATGCTGGAATCTCTCAGGGTAGCCATTGAAAAGGATGGGGATAATGACAGTACGTCACAGGCGACCATTAAAATATCTGTCGGAGATGAAAAGGAAATAACAGCAGCCGAAGGAGATGGTCCTGTTAACGCATTGGATAATGCGCTTAGAAAAGCACTCAACGGATTTTTTCCCGAGATAAGCGAGATGAAGCTGGTAGATTTCAAGGTAAGGGTAATAGAGGGAACGGATGGAACAGGTGCAAAAGTAAGAGTAAGGATCGAATCCAGGGACTCAAACGAGATATGGTCTACTGTAGGCGTATCTGAAAATATAATAGAAGCAAGCTGGCAGGCCCTTGCAGACAGTGTCCAGTATAAACTGCTTAAAGAAGAAAAGAAAAGGGCGTAAGAGGATTTTGGTTAATCCTGAAACGCCCTGATAACTTTGAAACGTGTATACCTGAATAACGTTAGACACAACCGGTTGGTTTGGGCAGGCCGGCCATTTTACATGCGCCTTTACCCGGTCCTGATGGGAACAACTCATAAATATATTTCAGTTTGTAGCCGGTTACCTTGGAGAGGATCCTTACCATAGGTGCAATTCCGTTCTTCTTGTAATAATCCTGAAGAACGTTGATTACTTTCCAGTGTTCCTCTGTGAGTTCTTCAATTCCTTCTTCACCCTTACAGAATTGTACCCACCCTTCGCTCCAGTTATTGAAATCATCTATAAAGCCGTCTTCATCAACGTTAAAAGTCTGTCCTTCAAATTCTACACTTGGCATACCCCAAAACCTCCTTTATTAACTATCTTAGTGATATTAGTGGTTTATCGACATATCTTGCGGAAAATAACCTATTAATGACTTATTGTCAATCAATTTATCCATTTTTTAGTATTTTTTTTCACAAGCTTTTTTATAGCAAATTGCGGCATTAAAAAGGCCTTCTCCCCATGATCTGTTTCCAGCTGCATGTATATGGGTATAGGTGGCAAAAAGGTTTTTTCGACAGAAGCCGTCTTTTTCTCCATCCAGGCAAAAACCTCTTTCTACATCAAATACAGCGGTTATTTCTTTTCCTTCAGATATAACAGGACGTGAATAATGAAACTCGTGGCCTTTTATTGTTTCGCCTGTCGAATAGAACGGATTCGGCTTGCTTACCTTTAATATAGTATATCCATGCCCCTGCGGTTTCTTTTCCATGATAAATTTTATGGGCAGGGCCCCTACCATGGGGTACGTTTTTCCGTTTAACTCCAGGCCTTCTCCAAGATATATCAATCCTCCGCACTCGGCATATACAGGCAAATCCTTATCGATCATCTCCCTGATGGAGTCCCGGAATGATATGTTCCGGGCAAGCTGTTCTGCGCAGACTTCGGGGAATCCTCCTCCTATATAAAGGGCATCAATATCCGGAAGTGAGTTGTCAGTGAGTGAGTTGATCTCAACGATTTCTGCCCCAAGCTCCTCTAACAACTCAATATTCTCCGGATAATAAAACCAGAATGCCTTATCTCTCATAATGCCTATTCTGCATGACCGGGCGTTGTTCCTGATTGTGTCTGCTGCCTTTGATCCTGAAGAGGGAAGGGGATCGGCTTTGCAGGCTATGTCCTCAATAAACCCGGCATCGATATGGTTTTCTACTACTGATCTTGCCCAGTTGACCGCATCGCTTGCATAATTGCTTTCAAAGTGCGGGACAAGCCCCATGTGTCTTTCCGGGAAAGGATTGTCTTTCAGTTTGGGGATAGCCCCTATTACCGGGATCTTGCAGTATTTTTCAATAGAACTTTTTATCAGGTTTTCCTGGCGCGGGCCTGCAACCCGGTTAAGAATGATTCCTGAAATATTAACTTCAGGATCAAAATGCTGGCATCCCATTATCAGTGCAGCCACTGTTCGTGTACACATGGTGACATCGACAATGATTATAACAGGAGATTTAGTCAATTTTGCCAGTTCGGCAGTGCTGTACTGGCCATCTACATTCATTCCGTCAAACAGGCCCCGGTTGCCTTCAATGAGAGATATATCCTTGTTTGATGAGTTAAGCGCTACAGAATCCAGTATTGCCTTTTCGCTCATTAAAAAAGGATCAAGATTATGGCAGGAGGATCCGGAAGCAAAGGTCAGCCAACCCGCGTCGATGAAATCAGGTCCCTTTTTAAAGGTTGATATTTTCTTATTTTTATTAATAAAGGTTGACGCAAGGCCAAGGGTTATAATAGTTTTTCCTGACCCGCCCCTGAGGGCTGTTATCATTATTCTTGGAGTATTGTTTTTCATAATATATTTCTTGGAAATAGGGTCTATTATTTAGGTTTTTTTATTGACAACTTTTTGTTTCTGGGTAATACATACGAGATTGTATTAAAATTCACAAATAAAAAATCAGATATTTAAAATCTTTATTGAAAATCTGTTTTAGAGAAGTTTTATGGTTAAGGAAGGAGGTGAAGGTAGATCATATTATAAAAGATCAACCTTAAAGTTTATATATAACTCTTATTGTACAATATTGATAAAGGAGGCTTAACTAATGGCTTTTGAACCAAGAGAAGATCAAAAAGAATTGAAGTATCAAGAGCTGAGGATTTATTCCGATGAAGAGTTGAAGTGTTATTCGGAAGAAGAGCTCAAGAATTTCAAGATCAAGCATGACATTCCAATGCTTGAAGAACTTGAAAGCGGACCATGGCCAAGTTTTGTTGCTGATGCGAAAAGACAGGCTCTTTTCAGAAGAAAAACTTCTGAAGATAGAATGATGATCGAACGTGATGTTGTTGAAGACATGCTTGGTCAGCTGGAAGTATCATTCCAGGAAGGTGAAACACACTGGAAACATGGTGGTATTGTTGGTGTTTTCGGTTATGGCGGTGGTGTTATCGGCAGGTATTCTGACCTTCCTGACAGATTCCCCTCAATTGCCCATTTCCACACAATGCGTGTAAATCAGCCTGCAAGTAAATTTTATACAAGCGATTATCTGCGTTCACTCTGCGATCTCTGGGATTATCGCGGAAGCGGAATGATGAATTTCCATGGGTCAACAGGTGATATTATTTTTCTGGGTACTTTCACCGAACAGCTTGAGCCTATCTTCTATGAATTGGGTCATGTACTCCAGCAGGACCTTGGTGGATCAGGTTCAAACCTTCGTACCCCTTCATGCTGTATTGGAAAGGCCCGTTGCGAATACGCATGCATCGATACACAGGATATGTGCTATGAACTGACACACTACTATCAGGATGAACTTCATCGTCCGGCATTCCCATATAAGTTTAAATTTAAATTTGACGGCTGTCCTAATGGCTGTGTTGCTTCAATAGCACGATCCGACATGTCCTTTATCGGCACATGGAAGGATGACATCCAGATAGATCAGGAAGCTGTTCAGGCATATATCGGCGGTGAAATTCCACCCAACGCTGGCGCTCATGCCGGTAAAGACTGGGGTGCATTCGATATAAATAAAGAAGTTATCGATCTTTGTCCCACAAACTGCATGTGGATGGAGGACGGTAAACTTCAAATAGACAACAAAGAGTGTACAAGGTGTATGCACTGTATCAATGTTATGCCCAAAGCCTTAAAACCTGGAAAAGAAAAAGGCGTTAGCATTCTTCTTGGCGCCAAGGCTCCTATTCTTGAAGGTGCCCAGATGGCCCTTCTGACCATTCCCTTTATGAGAGCTGAAGCCCCTTACGATAACATCAAGGAAAATGTTATTGAACCTATCTGGGACTGGTGGATGGAAGAAGGTAAAAACCGTGAGCGTCTTGGTGAACTTATCCAGCGCCAGGGATTGTCAAAACTCCTTGAAGTTCTCAATATTCCTGCTATGCCGCAGATGGTTAAAGAACCCCGCTCAAATCCATATATCTTCTGGAAAGAAGAAGATGTTCCAGGCGGGTGGACAAGAGACATCAATGATTATCGATCGAGACATAAGAGATAGGAGGTTATACAATGCCATTATCAACTGAAAGATTAGGACTTTATAATCCAAAAAAACCTATGGAAAACAGGCTTACTGACCTTGGGCCAAGACATTTCTGGCAGTATTTTCCACCTGTTATCCAGAATAATTATGGAAAATGGGCCTATCATGAAATCCTTGAACCGGGTGTTCTGGTTCATGTTGCAGAAAGCGGCGATAAGGTTTTTACAATCCGCTGTGGCGGTTGCCGTTTCATGACATCCGAAAACGTGAGAGAAATCTGTGATATTGCTGACAAACATTGTGACGGTTATGTTCGTTTTACAACCAGAAACAATATCGAATTTATGGTAGACAGCCAGGACAAGATGGAAGCCCTGAAGAAAGATCTTCTGAGCAGGAAACACGTTTCCGGCAGCTACAAGTTTCCAATTGGCGGAACCGGTGCCGGCGTAACAAATATTGTTCATACCCAGGGTTATATCCACTGTCATACCCCTGCAACAGATGCTTCATCAATGGTCAAGGCAGTTATGGATGAACTGTTTGATTATTTTCAGGGCATGACCCTTCCTGCACAGGTAAGGGTATCAATGGCCTGCTGTCTTAACATGTGCGGTGCTGTACACTGTTCAGATATCGCTCTTCTTGGATATCACAGGAAACCACCGATAGTTGACTCTGAAGTTCTTGATTCTGTATGTGAAATTCCTCTGGTAATAGCGGCTTGTCCTACTGCAGCTATCTCACCAACTAAAACTGATGACGGTAAAAAAGCAGTTAAGATTAAACAGGAACGCTGCATGTTCTGTGGCAACTGCTACACAATGTGTATGGCTCTTCCCCTTTCCGACCAGGAAGGTGACTGTGTAACAGTACTTGCAGGCGGTAAGCTCTCAAACAGGATCAGTCCTCCAAAATTCTCCAAGGTCGTTATCCCTGCATTGCCAAATAACTTCCCGAGATTTCCGGAAGTAGCTGAATCCGTAAAGAAGATAATTGATGCTTATGCTGCTGATGCTAATAAATATGAAAGAATTGGTGACTGGGCTGAAAGGATCGGCTGGGAAAGATTCTTTGAAAAATGCGACATTCCTTTTAGCGAACATCTTATAGATGACTATCGCCTCCAGTATGATACATACAGAACATCAACACAGTTCAAGTTCACGGAAGCATCATGGAATGTGTCAAAGGTTGTTCAAGGTGAATAAATAATCTACTGTTATATAGCGGAAGGAGAAAAAAATGGAAGATATTAAAAAGGCTATTCTGGATTTTGCGGAAGCTAGCAAGAAAACCAAATTTTATTTCAAAGATCTTGAAAAGGCAGTTCATGTGACTATGCCTGACAAAAAATCAAGAGAAATTAAAAAGGCTGCAACCGCGCTTATTAATGAGGAAAAGCTGATATATTTCTCAACCGGAAGCAGCACGATGTATGGCTTGAAGGGCAGAGGCCAGACAGAAGACCATTAGGCCTTAAAGCCTGTATTATTTTAAAATCCTATCAGAGGTCGCTATCCAGATATATGGAGGGCGGCCTCTGTCTTTAATGGGAGGTGAAAATGAAAGAACCGCAGGATTCCGAAGAATTTATCAGTCAGCAGAAGGCAATACTTGCTGATAATCCTGATTGCGCCAACTCACATTATAATATGGGAGTTTCTCTCCTTGAGCAGGACAAACTGGATGAGGCAATTGTTTCCTTTCAGGAAGCGATCTCCAACAGTGGCAGAATGTTTGAAGCATGGGTAAACCTCGGCTATATCTATTTTAAAAAAGGTGACCTTAAACAGGTTGTATATGCCAATGAAAAGGCAGTTGAAATCGAACCCAGATACGCACGGGGATATGCCAATTTAGGCTTTGCCTACCTTCAGATGATGGAAACGGAAAAGGCAATCAAAACACTTCAAAAAGCTGTAGAACTCAACCCTGATATCGCCCAGGCAAAGGCAAACCTGGTAAATGCCTATCTTCAGAATGATGATGTCGCAAAGGCAATAGAGGTTGGAGAGGAGTTAGTAAAGATGGCCCCTGATTTTTCACTAGCCAGCAATAATCTTGCCGTAGCCTATTACAGTAATGAAGAGTATGAAAAGGCAATAGAGTATATGGACAAGGCGATCGACCAGGGTTTTGAAGTCCATCCGCAATTTAAAGAAATTCTTGAAAAGCATAGAAAATGAAACTGACACCTTTTTTTCATAACTACGAAC
This sequence comes from Desulfobacteraceae bacterium, assembly GCA_050123415.1. Taxonomy (GTDB): domain Bacteria; phylum Desulfobacterota; class DSM-4660; order Desulfatiglandales; family HGW-15; genus JAAZBV01. The sequence goes on from JASFHE010000306.1 coordinate 7,750, forward strand.
TCCTTGTAGACAAGGCAGAGGCAGCC